>QKJH01000156.1 GCA_003250865.1 Alphaproteobacteria bacterium
CATCGGTTGCGGTGATGGCGAAGCCTTTCTCAGCGAAAGTTTTGTTTGAATTAGTACTAAAAATTTCTTGAATAGAGTGCTTTATCTCAGGATAAAAATAACTTGCAGCACCGGTTTGCGTGTTGTTTCGGAGCTCTTCGTTCATACACTCAAACTCCGGTACCCTGTTCGTATAAGGATTTATGTTGGAGTTGAAGTCATTTGTAATGGTAATCTTATCAACAGCTAGATGTTTATCAAAAAGGTCGTAGTTTCCACCGCTATTTATAAGATCGGAAGGGCTAACCAAATCGCCTTGAGCAAAGTAATTGTTGCCGTATGCGTTGAAAACAATGTCGACTTTGACGTCGTCAAAATTACCGGGAACGTCGAAGTCTGGAGGACACTTAAAGGAAATGACACAAGTTACTTCGCCAATAGCTTTGTTGGCATCTGTTGTGCACACAAAGTTCATTCCTTCGGTCGTGATAACTGGTGCATCAAGTTCCCCAACAATATGCGTATCTTCATACTTTGAGATGTCAAAATAAACATCCGAGGCTTTTAGGTTAAGTGCAATTGTATCCGTGATGGCGTAGGGGTCTTCCGCAGGCGGGTCGACAACAACGGGTGGTTCTTCCGGCGGCTCGGGAAGGGGGCCTTCGCCTTTGCTGCAAGATTGTAAGAGGGAAGAGGAAAGAAAAGCAAACGTGCCGACAATGGCTGTTTGCGCCAAGAAATGTTTATAATTGAATTTCATTTTATTCGTCCTTTTAGGTCGGTTTCACGCAATAGTTATACCACAAAAAAGGGTAACATTGCAAATTTATTATGAAAATAATTACTTTGAACGCTTTTTACCCGATTTAACCGGTTTCTTGTCGCTACTTGGAAGAAGAGCAAACAACTTTTGCCAATTTCCCATGGACATGATTTGCGCATAGATTAGCTGTAATATACCGTTCTTATGCCATTTTTCGAGCGTTTCTGTTGGCAGTTTTCTCAATTTGTCTTCGTCAATAATCAAAAAGCCGGACAGGGTAGATACTGTCCCGTTAGGTAGGCGGAGCTGTGCGTTCTTTTCAATCAGCAATCCGGCATCCAATAGTTCCTTGATAAATTGCTCGGTGGTCAAAGCAGCCCGTTGATAGGAACGGCAGAACTCCAGAGCATTTTCGGTTAGCTGTGTGTTCTTCCCTTTATCAAAGAAGCCGTTTTTGTGCCCTTTGGCTAAAACATCTTTACCGTTATCAACGCACAGAGCCATACGTTTTTTATCGTCATCCTGCGCCAGAATGAACGGGTAACGGCGTACATAAGCGGGGACATAGGTGTCTTTAACCCATTCGCCCTTAGCGTTGACAAAAAGGTTCTGGTTATCCTTGATGCCGACGATGGCAAGCGGTGTCGGGGCGCTTCCGGTCGAAAAGGCAATCGGATAATGGAGAACAATATGCGGAAACTCAACCGTATTAATCGGTACGGCCATGGTTTTTCCGGCAAAACCGAAACCAAGGTTTTTATTCAAGGAAACATTGGCATGTTTCTTGTTATCCAATGCTTCGGGTTTTTGATAGAAAAGCGGAAACTGAGGTGCCGCAGCTGTATTTTTTTTCATGGTATTCCCCCTTATTTCATGGAATTTAAACAAAATATAATAGATTTGAGCGTATTATGAAAGCCATATAATTATTTTATTGCGAGGAAACGGTAATGTTAAAGAATAAATCGGGTTTCACACTGGTTGAACTGGCTATTGTCATGATGATTATTGGCCTTTTAATCGGCGGTGTTCTCAAAGGGCAGGAGATGGTCGAAAATGCCCGTGTTGATGCACTGATTAAACAGACGCAAAGCTATCAGGCTGCTGTAGTTGGGTTCATGGACATGTATAGTGCCATTCCCGGCGATATGATTACCGCAACAATGCGCATTCCCAACTGTACAGGAACCAATTATTGCGCGAATGGTGACGGCAACAGCCTTATCGGCTATACCAGCGGTACGGTGAATAACCTTGCCAATGTGATGGGAGCCACTGAAAACACCCAGTTCTGGAAGCATTTGGCGTTGGCTGATTTGATTTCCGGTGTTAATTCGGGTGCGAATCCAATTGGCTCGGCCTGGGGTGAAACCCATCCGGCTTCGAAATACAAAGGCGGGTTTGTCGTCTTTTTCCTTAACCAGACACCGTCATGGACGGGACACTGGTACAGAATGCAAAGCCAGACATTGGGACAACAGAATGAGCAGCAGGGAACCTATCCGATTTCTCCGAAGCGTTTGGCACAAATTGACCGCAAGATTGATGACGGTATTCCGGAAACAGGGTATGTGCGTTCGGTAGATGCCGGACCGGGCTATGCCTCGGGCTGTGAAGGTCCCGTTTACGATGAAAAAATTACTCAGGGTAACTGTCTGGCTTATTTCAATGTAGGGATTTCCCAGAAATAGGATAAAACATCACGCTATAAAAAAAAGAGCCTTTTTGAAAGGCTCTTTTTTTTTTGCTTAGTAAAGCGGGGTACCTGTCATATCAGCAGGTTTTTCGATACCCATGCGCTTAAGCAATGTTGCAGCAATATCGCCGAGCTTACCATCGTTGCGGAAAGCATAGGCCGTATCCGAAGCGTCAACCGCGATAAACGGTACCGGGTTTGAGGTATGGGCGGTATAGGGTTCACTTGTTTTAGGGTCAATCATCATGTCGGCATTGCCGTGGTCGGCGGTTACAAACATACAGCCACCTTTGGCTATAACGGTTGCAACAACCCGTCCCAAACACTCATCAACCGTTTCCACAGCTTTAATAGCGGCCGGGATGCTACCTGTATGACCAACCATGTCGGGGTTGGCAAAATTGACAACGATAAAATCATATTTGTCGCTTTCAATCTGTTCAATCAAACTGGCTGTCAACTCGCGTGCCGACATTTCCGGTTGCATGTCATAGGTGGCCACTTTGGGCGAGGGGATAAGAATACGGTCTTCGCCTTCGAACGGGGTTTCATTGCCGCCGTTAAAGAAGAACGTGACGTGCGGGTATTTTTCCGTTTCGGCGGTGCGCAGTTGTTTCAAACCGGCCTTGGAAACAATCTCGCCTAAGATGTTGTTGTGCTCTTCAGGCGGAAAAACGGTTTCCAGATAGGCGTTCAGCTCGGCTGAATATTCGGCCATGCCAACGGAAATAACAGGGCGAACGGCCGTACCACGGTTAAAGCCGTCAAAATCCGTTTCCACGATGGCGCGCATGATTTCACGGGCGCGGTCGGCACGGTAATTGGCCATCATGACGCCGTCTGTTTCCATCATGCCTTCGTAATCGCCAATAACGCACGGGACAATAAACTCGTCGGTTTTCTCGGCAGCGTAGGAGTTTTTAATCGCCAGCTCGCTCGAGGCGACTTTAACACCACGACCGAACATGACGGCATTAAAGGCCTGTTCTACACGCTCCCAACGGTTATCTCTGTCCATAGCATAAAAACGGCCTGAAACGGTAGCAACCGTTACGTCATCCATATCGGCAATGGCGTTTTCCAGATTGGCCATATATCCGGCACCGCTTTGCGGCGGGGTGTCGCGGCCATCCATAAAGGCGTGGATGCGAACCGGAATACCGGCTGTGCTCACGGCTTTGGCCACGGCAACAATATGATCCTGATGCGAGTGAACGCCGCCCGGCGACATCAATCCCATCAAATGGCAAACACCGCCCGATTGTTTCAAGGTCGCAATCAGCTTTTCAATTGCTGCCATGCCGGCAATTGAGCCATCCTGACAGGCCAATGTAATGCGGGGAAGGTCTTGCATGACGACGCGGCCGCAACCGATATTCATGTGGCCGACTTCGGAGTTACCGAATTGACCGTCCGGCAAGCCGACAAACAATCCGTCGGCGCGTAAAGTCGTTTTCGGGCGTTCGTTCCAAAGGTTGTCGAAATTCGGTGTGTTGGCCATGGCAATGGCATTGTTTTCCGTGATGTCGCGGATTCCCCATCCGTCCAGGATGCATAAAACTGTGGGTTTTGTCATGATGTCCCTCTTTTATCTTTAATGTTCATATATGAATCGGTTTATCGCTGCTCATCATACTCATTTTTATTCAAAGAAAAAGAGATATCTCGACAATTCATCAAGATATCTCCGTTTCTTGGTACTCTTTGTTTTCCGGACGTCACCCCGGGGTGAGGGAGGTGAGGTGAGATAGGGGTGACGCCGAAAACCGTGTATCCGTATTGCTTTACAGTGTTTCATTCACCTTGAAAGCAATCGGAGTGTCCTTTTTAACGCCGTAAAAACCGTCCGAGCCGTAGTTCGGGGAGTCTGGAACGGATTTTTTGGCGGCACTGATAATGATTTTTGTGATACGTTCTGCTGAATTACGCTTGTAACGTAAGGTGCGGGCATTCTCATCCGTGATTTTTGCAAAATTCTTATAGGCATCGCGCAAGCTGTCTTTAATGTCTTGTGATAGTGGCTTAATCTCTTCCTTGCGGTCATTCAGAGTTAAAATCCATTCTTGATATTCCTGTGCCCATTTGACTTTTTCATCCTGCACAGCATTGATGGCCTGAGAATCAATTTTTTTCAAAGCATCGGTTTCCTTGACCAGCATGAAGCCGAATTCATAAATGGCATGCAGGGCCTGTTCAACGGCTTGGCTAATCGGTAAGGTCTTTTTCTGGTCGTTGGTAAGCTTCATATATTCGGCCATTATAGGTCTCCTTGTGCTTGTTCGTTTTGCGCAGCCTGAATGCGTATCATTTCTTTGGCTACCATATCGGCGATGCCGGTTTTTCCTGTTTTTGCCATTAGATTGGCATACTCGTTGGTCATAAAGGATTTGAAGACTTCTTCCCCTTTGCCGCCGTTAAACGGGTTGTCTTTATCCATTTCCGGCATCATGTAAGACAGCATTTGCGACAGAAACATGGCTTCGAAGCTTTGTGCGGATTCACGGATCTTTGCTTCGGATACGCTTTTACTTTTCAGCCCGTTTGCTTTTTGCGTCATACGGTTTTGTTCGGCAGTCGATTGTGCCAGCTCAAAACTGTTTTGTGCGGAGGCGGTCGACAGTTCCATCAGATGACCTCCAGCTCTGCCTGAATAGCACCGGCGGCTTTGATGGATTGTAAGATGGTAATAATGTCGCGCGGTCCGATGCCTAGATTGTTCAGGCTTTCGACCAGTTGTTGCAATGTAACACCGGAGTTCATCACGGTAATTTTACGGTCGGCATCATCATTTACGCTGACACTTGTACGCGGAACGACCTCGGTATTACCAACTTGCGAGAAGGGAGCCGGTTGTGATACCTGCGGGGTTTCCGTGATACGGATGGTCAGGCTGCCTTGTGCGATGGCCACTTCGGAAATACGGACATTATGCCCCATGACAATTGTTCCCGAGCCTTCGTCAATAACGATTTTGGCAATGTTATCGGGTTCAACACGTAGCTGCTCGACATCGGTAATCAGGCTGACCATACCGGCCTTGTAATCCTTTGGAATACGCAAATGCACGGTGGATGGGTCGGATGCATAGGCGGCAGGAGCTTTTAGATATTTGTTGATTTCATTGGCAATGCGGCGTGATGTCGTAAAGTCGGGATTACGCAATGATAGGCGGATAGAATGCAGTTGGTTCAAATCGAAATCAATCTCACGCTCGATAATGGCACCATTGGCAATGCGCCCATTGGTTGGTACATTCTTGGTTACGCCCTCGGCATCGCCGCCGGCAGAAAAACCACCCGTAACAATAGCGCCTTGGGCAATGGCATAAACTTCACTATCTGCCGCGGTCAAAGGTGTCGCCAACAAGGTGCCGCCGCGCAAATCAGATGCATCGCCCAGTGCCGAAACGGTAATGTCGATTTTTGATCCCTGATTGGCAAAAGGCGGCAGAGTTGCCGTAACAATAACGGCGGCCACATTATTGGTTTTCAGGTTCTGGTCGCGTACCATTACCCCCATGCGTTCCAGCATGGAGATGGTGCTTTCCTTTGTAAAAGGAGAGTTATTGATACTGTCACCCGTACCGTTCAGACCGACTACAATACCGTAGCCGACCAGAACGTTGTCCCGCACGCCCTCGATATCAACAATATCCTTGATGCGCGATTGTGCTGCCATAGCATCCGAAGCAACCCCCGTTGTGACGGCGATGGCAGTAATAAAAACCAGTAGTATCAAATGTTTAAATCTGTTTTTCATCATTTCTCATTTACCTCTACCCATGGTCTTAGGTCTCTCTCACTCTTTTACAATGCGAAAACCGTGCCAGAATCCGGTTGAAATAACGGTTTTTTATCAGCGGAAAGCTAGGCAAAA
>QKJH01000034.1 GCA_003250865.1 Alphaproteobacteria bacterium
ATAATACATATATATTATATAACCGTTTTATTTCTATTTGGATTTTAGACCGTGAGACATTCCATTTTTTCTGAGATTTGTCTTTTTCAGCTATTTATCTTTTCGGGTATATCTTACCCGGTTTGGGCATCGCAAGAGACAACCGTATCAGAAACCGCTACCCCATCATTTTTAGAAGCTCTTCAGTGTAATTATCTATTACTATTCATCTACACTCTATGTACCATTGCCATTGCGCTGTTTGCCCTACTTATTGTTCACAATCTCAACAAAAAACCAAAAAACAATAAAAAGCGTTGATTTTTTAAGGATTTTGTAACCGCTTGAATACCACTATTGTATCTTGGATAACCTCGTTCTATCTCAACACAATAGTAAAGGCGAACACCATGGCCGGTGAAGCTAAAAAAGCCACAACAAGTACTCAAGCGCCACTTTCTGACGCCGATTCCAACGAATCAAATGAAAACCAGAAAGCCGCCAAAAAACGTATTGATATAAAAAAAATTCTTCTTTTTGTAAAAGAGAAGGCTATTTGGCTGTTCCACTTTCTAAAAAAGAATTTCCGACCAACGTGGCCAACAACCCTATTCACCGTTAGTATCATCTTTCTTCTCAGCTGTTTTGCCGCGTGGCATATCCATGGTTTTTACCAGACTAAGAATCTTATTGCCAAAATAGAGCGTAATACAGCCAAAGAGCGTATTGTTGTTCCGCCAGCCTCAATGCTCGGTGATATTGATGTTTATGATTATCGCCCTGTTGAAGCGACCGGTGAAATGATGTTCTTGAACTCCATGAATTTGGTAGACCAGGAATATAATGACGAGGAAGGCTATCACGTATTAACACCTTTACGTCTTGACAATGGTGAAATTGTTCTTGTCGACCGCGGATGGGTAAAACAGGGACAAAAGCCCAACAATACCTATTGGAAGACTACGGACATCACCGTAACCGGAACGGCACGCCTTCCTGATGAAAAAGGTTTTTTCACAGCGGACAATAACCCCAAAGAAAACAGTTGGCATTGGATCGACTTGGTTGCGATGGCTAAAAATGCCGGTGTAATAAAGCTTTATCCACTGATTATATCTCAAGATAAAATATCTGATTCCGATACCAATTACCCAATCGGCGGGCAAACAAGATTTGACATTCCAAACCGCCACTATAAATATGCAATAGCCTGTTTTATGGCCAGCGGCATTCTCTTTCTTGTGTGGTGCGTGTACAGTATCCAGCAGGGGATTCTTACCAACGCAAAAACAGAAGAAGATAGCGGCGAAACAGGTGAAGAAGAAAACCGAGAAGATACACCAGAAAAAGAGCCGAAAAAAGAACCTGAACAAGAAGAAAAGAATAAGAGAGAAGATGACAAAGAACCACCTGTAGCCGAAGAAAAGTCGCAAACACCCCCGTCTACTGATGAGGAAGAACCACAGACTTCTTCAGAAGACACAAAAACCCCTTAATTCTTATTTTTGAGTAGAGCATGAGCAAACAATCCATTCGAGTTACCAAACTTGACAACGGCCTAACTATCGCTACCGATACGATGGACACGGTTGAATCTGTATCTATCGGCATCTGGAGTAATATTGGTGCCCGCAATGAAACCGCCACCAATAACGGTGTTGCCCATTTTCTTGAACATATGGTTTTCAAAGGAACAACCAGCCGCACCGCTCGTCAAATTGCCGAAGAGATTGAAAGTGTCGGCGGTCATTTGAACGCCTATACTTCACGTGAAATGACAGCTTATTATGCGCGGGTACTCAAAGAAAACCTGCCGTTGGCATTCGATCTGGTGTCAGACGTTCTCCTTAACGCCACTTTTGACGCTCAGGAAATGGAGCGGGAACGGGGTGTTATTTTACAAGAAATCGGTATGTATCAGGACTCTCCTGATGATCTGATTTTTGATTTGGCACAACAAACAGCCTTTGACAACCACCCTGTCGGCCGTCCAATCTTAGGCACTCTGGACACGGTGCGCAATCTACAGCGCAACGATATTGCAGACTTCATGCATTCGAACTACACCGCACCTAATCTGGTACTGGCAGCCAGCGGTCAGGTAGACCATGACGCTCTGGTAGCCATGGCACAAAACAGATTATCCAGCCTGAATACCCACAAAACACAACCTTCTGAAACAGCCATTTATACCGGCGGAGAAAAGCGTGTCATTAAAAACCTGGAGCAAGCACACCTGCTGATGGGATTTGAAGGCATCAACTATCACGACAGTAATTTTTATACCGCTTCGGTTCTTTCTACATTGCTGGGCGGTGGAATGTCATCCCGCCTGTTTCAGGAAATACGGGAAAAGCGCGGCTTGGTGTATTCCATCTATTCATTTTCCGTCAATTACCGCGATACAGGGTTATTTGGTATCTATGCCGGCACCGGAGCCAACGAAGTAGAAGAGCTTATCCCGGTCGTGTGTGATGAATTGCTATCCGTAACAACCAGTGTAACCGAGCAGGAGCTCTCCCGTGCTAAAGCTCAGATAAAGTCCGGTATTCTTATGGCTTTGGAAAATACAGGAAACCGCTGTGAACGACTGGCACGCAGCATGATACAATTTGGGAAACCACGCACCATTGATGAAATCACGACGCTTATTGATGCAATTGACATCAATGACGTACAAAAAGTGGCGGCCGGACTATTCAAACCAAACACCATGACGCTGACGGCGCTTGGACCGATTGAAAAGCTGGAACAATATGATACCATTAAATCTCGATTTGCTGCTTAAACCTCAATCGACACCACTTGAAACAGAACGCTTATTGCTTCGACTGCCGACAACGAAAGATTGGGCGCAATGGTACTATGTGCGTGAGAAAAGCCGCTCGTTTCTAGCTCCGTGGGAGCCTTTATGGCCCAAAGGGCGTCTGACCAAACCTTACTACCTCCGCCGTATCAACCAATATTACAAAAAGCAACGCGCTGGTCATGGCATCTATTATCATATTTTCTTAAAGGAAACGAACGAGCTTGTCGGTGGAATCAACATTTTACACATCATGCGCGGCGTCATGCAAAATGCCTCGCTGGGATATTGGATAGGACAGGAATTTCATAGCAATGGTTTTATGACGGAAGCCATTCAGGCCGTCCTTTTCCATGCTTTTGAAACGATGGATTTGCACCGTATTCAGGTATCTATCATGCGGGATAATATTGCCAGTCACCGTGTCGCGCAAAAATGCCGCTTTATTGAGGAGCGTATTGCCCGTAACTATATAAAAATTAACGGCAACTGGGAAGACCACATGATTTATTCGATGACCAAGGAAGAATGGCTGGCCGGATTAGGCGTTGCCGTAGCTGCTGGAAAGCTTGTCCAAATCGATACCTAAGGCACGAATAGCGTATTCCCAACGCATTTCAATCGGCACTTCAAACAACAGGTCGGATGTAACATCACAAATCAGCCACACATTCTGTTTCAGCTCACCTTCCAACTGTCCAGCTGTCCAACCCGAATACCCCAGGATAAACAAGCTCTTTTTCGGCCCCGTATTCTCTGCAACACGGCGCAGCATATCCATTGAGGTTGTTAGGGCCATATCCTCGGCAATACGTTCGGAGTGAGCCATGACAACATCATCACTATGCAGCACAAATCCGCGCCCGATATCAACCGGCCCCCCAAATAGAACACGTTTATCCCCCAAATCGCACAAGGGTTCGATTTTCAACTGTTCCAACAGATCACCGAAAATAATGGCATCAAAGGGTTTATTCACGACAATACCCATGGCCCCCTTTTCATCATGTTCTACCATGAAAATGACAGCGCGTTCAAATCGCGGATCCCCCATATCAGGCATTGCAACCAGAACTTTGCCTTTCAGGGAGGTCGTTTTTTCCCGTTCGTCCTGAATGTTTGTATTATCTGTCATGATATCCCCATTTTTTCAGTTGACAGTGTATCATCATAGTTCAATATTGATAAAGGAAATCTAAAAAGGATTTGAAAATGAAACTGGGCTGGCGAAACACTGAAAAAACATACGGTAAGGTCACAATTGCTTTTCACTGGACCATTGTTTTGCTTATCCTTGTACAGTTTCTCCTTGCCGTCATTAGTGAAGATTTATCACCTGCCTATCGTGGCCCCATGATGACCTTACACAAATCATTGGGTATTTTTACCCTGCTTATTGCCAGTTTGCGCATACTATGGTGGCTATTCGATACAAAGGTATTGCGATTAAGCACCACTCCCGTTTGGCAAGCCCGCCTGGCCCGTCTTGTACATCTTCTGCTACGCATTATCGTTATTATTATCCCTCTCTCGGGGTGGTACTTTGTTTCCGCCTATCGCGGTGCCATTGATGTATTCGGGCTTTTTGCCATTCCTCCCATAACACAAATCAATCCGGATTTTGGTCGTGCCATGAAAGGGCTGCATATCCTGTCTTTTTGGATTTTTGCCGGTCTGTTATCCCTTCATATTGGTGCAGCGTTATTCCATCACTTTATTGTCAAAGACAATACGCTCAAACGTATGCTGGTGATTACCATTCCACATCAATTGCCCCGCAGAAAAAAGGCAACGAACAGCCTCAAAGTAATCGATTTCCCGAAAAAATTTAAGAAATGAGGGCTACACGGGCGCGAATCGCTGTGTTATAGTTTTCATAGACAGGGCACTCCTGCGTCTGTCACGCTTTTTTGTTTCGAGTATCCATGACCAATAAACGTATTTTATATCAAGTTTGGCTTTCTCCATTCTCGCGCAAGGTTCATCTAGCCTTGGCAGAGAAGAAGCTTGAATTTGCTGTAGAAATCGAAAAAACATGGGAACGCCGGCGTGAATTTCTGAAAATGAATCCGGCCGGTGAGGTGCCTGTCCTTGTCGAACCTGACGGAACCGTTCTGTCAAACTCACAGGTAATTTGCGAATATTTGGATGAAGTTTATCCTGAAATGCCACTTTTGAGTGGTAACGCCAAACAACGTGCTGAAATTCGCCGTTTGACAGCATGGTTTGACCAAAAGTTCAATGCCGAAGTCACCGAAAATCTGGTTGGCGAAAAAATGATGAAGCGGTTTGTTCACAATGCCGGCCATCCGCACGGCCCTTCTATTCGCGCAGGGTTAAGCAATGTGCATTATCATCTGGATTATATTTCTTATTTAACAGAGCGCAACAAATGGCTGGCCGGAGACACATTGACACTGGCAGATATTACAGCAGCAGCCCACTTGTCTGCTGTTGACTATATCGGTGATGTTCCGTGGGATACCCATCCCGGAGCCAAAGACTGGTACATGAAAATAAAATCGCGCCCCAGCTTTCAGCCGCTTCTGCATGAGACCATCCCAGGCTCAACACCGGCCAAGCACTATGCCAATTTGGATTTTTGACGATTTGTCAACTTTCTTCAGGCATACTTACTGTTACATGTTTTTACAACTTCACTGACACCTAAAAGGATATTCATATGAGGGTTTTTTGTTTTGGTATCGGCTATAGCGCCTTGGCATCCATCGACCTTTTACGCGAAATGGGATGGCATATCTCGGGAACAACGCGCAACCCGGTTAAACAGGAAAAACTGGCCACCAAAAACATCACATCGGTTCTATTCGGATCAGATCGAAAAATGGATGAACAGGGTATGGCTTTGCTGCACGAAGCAACCCATGTTCTTATTTCCATTCCGCCACAAGGCGAGTTAGGCGATATTGTTTTTAACCATTACGGCTCTCTCTTCCCTAAACTACCTAATCTGCAATGGGTTGGTTATCTTTCTTCGACCGGAGTTTACGGTGATTTCAACGGCGACTGGGTTGATGAGAACACCCAGCCAAAACCATCAACCGAGCGCAGCATTTTGCGTCATCAGGTAGAACAGCAATGGCTGTCCTTGGCAACCCGCAAAGTGCCAATTCATATTTTCCGCCTTTCAGGCATATATGGTCCGGGTCGTAGCGTTGTTGATCGTTTGAAAAATGAAAATTCCCCGATAATTGTCAAAGAAGGACATTTCCACAACCGTATTCACGCCGAAGATATTGCATCGGTTATCAACGCATCAATGACACGCCCGTCTACGCCGGGAAGCATTTATAATGTCAGCGACAATGAGCCGGCTCCATCAAGTGATGTTGTCAAATATGCCTATGAACTATTGGGTAAAGAGCCTCCATCACCGATTGCACTCGATGCTATTAAAGACAAGCTTCCTGTAATGGTGCAGGATTTTTATGCCGACAATAAACGGATTAGAAACCAGAAAATCAAGGAT
>QKJH01000137.1 GCA_003250865.1 Alphaproteobacteria bacterium
GTATCATCGAAAAGGTCTATCCAAACGGGGAATGGCCGCCAAACTGATGCAGAAGGGAATTGATTCGGGTTTTCTGGATAAAATTTATGCTGATTGGACAGATGATAATGCTATGGAAGATGCCGAGTTACAGGCAGCCTTAAATTATAAGAGACGTAAACGCTTGGGAAAAAATCTCGATAATTTTCAAAAAGATATGGCGTCTATGGCACGCGCCGGTTTTTCCTATGACATTGTCAAACAGGTTCTTTCAGACAAAGACTAGTTTTTTATTCAAATAATACTTGACATAAATACTATGGTGTTGCTAGTATATTTGACATAATAGGCAAGTATCGGGGTGTTAAAATGGTTGATCAGGATTTGTTGTGGAGTACAGTTCCAAAAACGCCAGAAAATGTTGATTTTGCACGTAAACTTTCTGAAGAAATTGCGTCTTTCAGACAGGAAGGGAAAAAACTGGGCAATCCGTTTGGCTTTACAGTGCAAAAACGCCGACTGCAGCAAGAGCATCATCATACCTCTGAACCGCTCAAAAAATTTGATGACATGACAAATCGGGAAAAACTGGTTGCCATTGTTCTGGGTGGTTATAAACACGAAGTCTTTGAAGGAGAAAATACGAGTATTGTTCGTTCGCGCGAGCAGCGTAAAACGCTTTGTTGTCTATCTCCGGAGTACATGGAGCTATATAAAAACCTTGTTGAAACCAACTCCTCTTTGACATCCAAAAGTATTTTAGTATTAGAACCCTAATCAGGAATTAGATTATGTCGCGTCAAACCAATCATTTCAGCCGTCCCATGAATAATCAGCAGGATGAGCATCATTTGCGTACAGCCGTTCTGGATGCCTGCGCACAGCTTAAACGCAAAGAGATTGCCGATATTCGTGTGTATGACAGTGATGATGGCAAAAACAGTAAAAGTTTTGCGCCTTATTCCAAAGTGATGGTATTCAAGCTGACGCCCGAAGGGCGCACCATATTTGAAAGTGCGCAAAAAGAAGCGGAAAAAACCCCGCATACGGGGCATAGCTCTTCAAAAAAACGTAAAAAACGCATTGTAAGGGCTCAGCAAGAGCTGGGCAATGCCGTGAGTATTTTCAATCAGGCTCGTCCCGTTGAGGAAGAGGCAGTTAGGCAATACCGTCACCAAAAAAGAAATAACTGGAAACGTAATCTCTAGGCGTGTCTTGTTACCATCAGCTTCTTAATTTCTGCAATCGCCTTGGCCGGATTTAGATTCTTCGGACAGGTTGTTGTACAGTTCATAATCGTATGACAACGATACAGTTTGAACGGATCTTCCAGATTATCCAGACGTTCTCCCGTAGCCTCGTCACGGCTATCGGCTATCCAGCGATAGGCCTGAAGTAAAATCGCAGGCCCCAAAAACTTGTCCGAATTCCACCAATAGCTCGGGCAGGATGTTGCGCAGCAAAAGCAAAGAATACAGGCACTTGGCTCGTCAATTTTTTTCTGTTCCTCAGGGGTTTGTAAATTCTCGCGCGATGGCGGCGGGCTGATTTGTTTCATCCATGGTTCAACCGTTGCCAGTTGGGCGTATGCGTGGGTCAAGTCCGGTACCAGATCCTTGACCACCGGCATGTGCGGTAGCGGGTAGATTTTGACATCCCCCTTGATGTCGCTAATCGGTTTGGTACAGGCCAGTGTGTTGGCTCCGTCAATATTCATGGCGCAAGAGCCGCAAATCCCCTCACGGCAGGAGCGGCGCAGCGTAAGGGTGCTGTCGATTTCATTTTTGATATAGAGTAGAGCATCCAGTACCATTGGGCCGCATTTTTCCAAATCGATGATATAGGTATCGGTACGTGGATTTTCATTATCATCCGGTGACCAGCGATAGATTTTGAATGCTTTGCGCGTGGGGACATTGCCAGCCACATCATATATTTTGCCGGGGACAATCTTGGAATTTTGCGGAAGGGCGAATTTTGCCATTTGGGAGGAGCCTTTTTTGTATAAACAATCATGACCGAACTGTTCCACTATAATACGCACAGCAAGCAAAGGAAAGGTTAATTATCATCAAAAACATACGGTAAGAGGCGGTCAAAAAGTTAAGATTAATAATCTGGCACGGCGGTTGCATTAATGTTTTTCATAAGGGTAAAAAATTTTAATAAATATTTGTGGAGAACTGCCATGTTGAACGAAAAAGAAGAAAAGAATATTCGCTTGTCCGTTATCATGCCGACCAATAATGATGCTAGAACCATTATTGGCACCATCCAGTCTTTGCGCTCGCAAAGCTTCAAGGAGTGGGAACTTATCATTGTTAATGCCGGCTCGTTGGATGGTACGGGAAAAATGGTTACACCGCTTCTGGCCTATGATGACCGTATCCGTTATCTGTACCAGTCGGAAGACAATTTGTTGCAGGCAGCCCGTCAGGGCGTACAGATGGCGCGCGGTGAAATGGTCATGTTGATGTCGGCTGATGAGAATTGCATGCTGTATAATCTGGAACGTGCCGTTAAACAACTTGAAATTATGCCGGGGCTTGAAGCTGTCGTAGGGCGCAAGGTCGCCGCCAAAAGCTGTAATAGCGGATTACTGGTCATGCGCACGGACATCCTGCTTGATACGGCATTGCTATACAGCCGTATGGATAATTTTGCAGCGGCTACGATATATCGCAAGCTGGTGCGTGCCGGTGTCATGTTCGGGTTCGTCAATGATACGATTGAATTAACAGCCGAGGTTGACAGTTCGCTGTTTGCCGTATCGGCCGCCAAACGTGTTCGCCAATTCGGACAAAGATTGGAACTGCCCGTTACTGCAGCCTATCAATAAAACAGAATTAAAACCAAGAAGAAAACAAGCTCCTCCACACCCCTCACAAACTTCCCCAAGGCCGGCGTCAAACCCGGCCTTTCTTTCGTGAGACTTTTAAAAATGAAAGGGGCGTATGATTACAGCTTAAAGTACATCACACAGGACTTGACGGTAATCGTTTCGTCATAGGTGCCTTCACACCCGTTATTGCCGCCCCATACGCTGGCGCGTACGAAACCGCTAAAGGGCATGCCGTCATCCATTTTACGGTCGATTTTGGCCGCTTCCGAAGGGGATACGGGTTGTGTTCCCAAAGAGCCGCCATCCGTTTCAACATTACCGCAGACCAGGCAATTTTGCAGACGTATTTGAAAGCCGTCCATGCTGGCCACATCATTGGTGATTGAACCGTAAACGGCCGTGAAACCACCCCCCAAACGTGCAGCGGGGTGGCTTTCGCCCCAAGCAACGCCGGGATAGGATGGATTGATGCCGGAAATAAAATCGCTTAATGCCAAGTGCTTCCAAAACTGGGTATTTTCAGTAGCCATTCCTGATGCACTACCATTCCAAGGGATAACCGGTGTGCCGATAATCGAGTTACCGTTACCGTTTTGACAGTTTGTTGCATCTGTACAGCCCGGGATACGGGCACGTGCCATGGCCATATCGCCCGGCTGGCTACCGTATTTGTCCATAAAGGCGGCCATAGCTCCGTCATAACTGCTTATTTGTTTGATGGTGGCTGTAATAGCTGCGTTCTTAAGCATCTCTTGTCCTTTGAGAATGCCGCCGATTAAAAGACCAATAATCATCATGACAATGGCCAGTTCGACTAATGTAAAGCCATTGGTTTTAGAGAAGCGCAATATTGACATGGGATGGCCTTTTGTTTAATCGAATTTAAAATACATGACGCAATCGTTTGTTGTAATGGTTTCATTGTAACCATGGCCGCCACCGCCGCCGCCGTCACAATTACTTGTGCCATAGTCATCGGCAAAAACCCATCCCGAACCGTTCATGCCGTCATCCATTTTGCGGTCGATAATAGCGGCATCTTTCGGTGATATGGGATTAGCTCCACCCGAGACATTCGGTTGACCTGTAACGGGCCCCTGTAGACGTAAGAAGTGACCGTTATAAGTACCGCTTAATACGGCACTGTTGACTGCTGTGGCAAAAAAGAATTGATATCCACCGTTAATGGCTGCAGCGGGGTGTGTCTCTCCCCAAGCCGGATAAGCGGGGTTGGAACTGGGGTTGACACCTGATATAAAATCGGAAAGAACCAGGTGCTTCCAGAAGTTGCCGTTTTCAACCTGTTTACTGATGTCGGTAAGAAGTTCGCCCTGTGTAACGGTAGGGCCTACATGAGAGTCACCGTTGCCATTGGAACAGTTATTGGCTGCTGTACAATTGGGTACGCGGGTACGTGCATTGAGCATATCTCCGGCAGTGGCTGAATATTTATCCTGAAAAGCTATAAAAGCGGATTGGTAGCTTTTAATCTCGGATATGGTTCGGGTAATACGGGCGTTATGTATCATTTCTTGTCCCTTAAGGACGCCGCCGATTAAAAGGCCGATAATCATCATGACAATGGCCAGCTCGACCAAAGTAAAACCGTTGTCTTTTGAGTTGGTGAAAGAGGTGGGCATAATAACTTCCTTTGTTGGATTAATTCATACGAAAGGCAATGACGCAGGCCTTGGCTGCAACATCCAAACGGTATTCACCCGTTTGTCCATCATTTGTTTTACAATTTGTGCCGACATGTTCACCGGCCACATAACCTGAATTTGGACGTCCATCATCCATGGTTTTATCAATTTGCCATGCCTGATGGGGGGTAAGGGGTAAGTTTCCTGTAGCAGCACTACCGCCAGCCATGGAAGCGGAACCGCGCAACATCAGAAAAACACCGCTTGGGAATGTGTTGGGCTCTTCTGTTGATTTTGTTGCGACCAGAAAACCGCCTGATATTGCCGAAGCGGGATGTGTTTCCCCCCATACGGCCATGCTGGCGGGAGCACCCGTATTAATTCCCGATATTAAGTCGCTAAGCGCCAGATGCTTCCAAAACATGGTTGTTTCTACAGCAGGGAGAGCCGTTGTAGCGCTTTGATTAGTCTGAAAAGTGTTACCGGCTCTGGCGCCAACGCCGCTGTCGCCATTGCCGTTCAAACAATTGTTGGCAGCAACACATCCCGGAACGCGATCCATAGCATTCACCATATCACCCGGAAGCGCACTGTATTTATCCTGAAAAGAAACCATGGCCGCCTGATAAGAGTTTACCTGTTTTATCAGGTTTTTGACACGGGCGTTTTCCATCATTTCCTGCCCCTTAAGAATACCGCCGATTAAAAGACCGATAATCATCATGACGATGGCCAGTTCGACCAGTGTGAAGCCGTTGTTCCGAGAATGGTATGACGCAGACATGTTTAAACCTTTTCAATATCGTTTTACTATACAAAACTAAGAAAAAAAGTTTAATAAACCATTTGGAAAATAGAAAAAATGGGAAATAAAAATGCCTCGCAATCGCGAGGCTTTTTCATGGAGGAGAGAAAGGGAGTTTCCACCGTTTTTTATAATCTATAAGTATTTGATAAATAAGTAATCGTGTTTTGCATTTTTGGTTGATTTTGCCCTATTGTAACACAGTTTGTAGCACAAATTAAATGTTAAATAGTTTAATAATATCAAATGGTTATGAGATTATAAGATGTACAAAAAGTCCAATATATGTCTATATGTGTAGAAGTATGGTGATTTTTTTTGATGCTTTTAGATGCTAAAAATCAAATGATTGATGATAAATCAATATGTTGTTTCAACTTTATATAAAGAAAAAGGAGCCTTGTTGCTCCTTTTTCAAATATTCACAAATGTTATCTTAACTCTAGAATTGTGGAGTGTTTTTGTGCCCCAGAAGTTTTTTTGATATCAAATGAGTCAGACAAAAGATTTCTTACATTATTCTCTACTCTTGAAAGGATATACATGGTGTCATTTGAATTTTCTTTGAACTGCTCTTTGACCGAAATAACCAGCATATCATCTTCAATATGGCATTCTGTCGGGTTTCCTACAGCCCGTTTTTTTGCATCTTTGGGATGCAGTTTTACCCCTTCAACTTTCATGGTTGTAAAATTATCGGAAAGCACTCCCTGAAGAGCTACAAGGGTTTCTGGATCGGCGGTTTTCAAGGCTATTGATGTTGGTACTTTGGATTCTTGCTCTATTGCTGTTACGTCTTTTGTATTAGTCATCACACACCTCATTTATTTGATATTTAATCAGTTTTTTCATGAGTGTATAGTAATATTAATATTATGTCAATAAAATTAATGGGAGCTATAGATATCTACATATAGTAGGTTTATAAAAATCGTATCT
>QKJH01000087.1 GCA_003250865.1 Alphaproteobacteria bacterium
CCATAACAGCCTTTGCCTTGACAGCGGCAACACTCATCGCGTGTCGGCGGGACACACCCGTGGAAGAAAACAACCTGCCCGTTTTTTACAAAGGCTATGAGCGGATTATTTCTGATGAAGGTATCATCACTGCCTATGAGCCCTGCCGTCCCGATACCATGACCGACCAGAATTTTATCATGTTGGGCTATTCACAAATTGATAGCCATCTGACCGAAATAACATCCTTTAAAGACAGCGAGCTGCATGGCGAGTTTTACAGCGAAGACGCGGACGGCTCTTATTGCAAAGGAATGTACATTAACGGCAAAAAATACGGCGATTGGATTGAATATAATAGCTCAACCGATACCACATGGATTATCCCCTATGTCTCGGACGAGCGTCATGGTATAGGCTGTGCCGTACCGCTGGATATGGGCAACGATACGCTCACCGTTGCAAATTCAAAGGATATACCAACGCAAGACATTTATTATTGGCATGATGAAGAAGTATCGTTTGAAGAATTTGTCAAAATCACCATGCCGAAACTGACTTTAAAACCCGACAGTTTGACGTTATAGCATTTCCTTGCGTTATGCATATTGTAATCTTTTGCCGTTATGGTGTATAAGGTACGCCAAAGACGGTGTATTTGTGGTCCCTTAGCTCAACCGGATAGAGCAACTGCCTTCTAAGCAGTAGGTTACAGGTTCGATTCCTGTAGGGATCACCATAATCCATGGGGTGCCGACATGAAAGATATGACATGGGACGTTATCGAGGCGATTGTCAAACGTATCAAGCGCGAGCACAACATTACCTATGACAAATGGATTGCACCCAACGATGCCATGAAATATCTGGGTTTGGACAATTACACGCGCGACGAACTACGTGCCTATTGCGACACAAACAAAATCAACTATACCGTCATCGAACATAACGGCATCGTTCTTTACGATATGGACTCCATTCTTGATTTTCTAAAAATTTCCTCCGCCGGACACGGGTAAGAATTGCTTTCCTATATATTGCTGACAAATATTGACCCGAGCAGCGTATTCTGGTCTGATACGGTGACTCCAAACCAATAGAAGGAAGTGATGCCGAATGGATTACAGCAAAGAATACACGGTTGACAACAGCCATATTGACGTACAAGGCATCATGGATGGGTTATATTACCCGTTTTATATGGAGGATTGCCGCCACGAATTTGTCCGCGAAATGCTCGGCTTTGATTTGACTGAAGAGGCACAAAAAGGCATTAACATGGTGTTATCGGGCTATTCCATCAAGTTTGCCCGCCCGCTGGTAAAGGATGATTGTTTCAGTGTCACCTGTACCCTGCTGGCCGACCCGAAGAGCAAAGTAAAACTCCATTTTGAACAGACCATCATCAAAGACGGCAAAGTCATGGTCAGCGCCGTGTTTACCGCCACTTGCGTTCCGGCACAGGGCGGCCGCCCTTTCCTGCCGGATAATATTTTGAAAAAATTGGAAACCGCCCCTGTATTGGGTGGGTAAGTTTACATCCCCCCACATGAGGATTATTCACCCAAATGCGGCTTCGATAAGGTTTTTCGTATAGTCCTGTTCTGGGGTGGCAAAGATTTTCTCGCCCGAGCCCTGTTCGACCACCTTGCCGTCCTTCATCACCAGCACATGGTGCGAAAGCGCCTTGACCACCCGCAAATCGTGACTGATAAAGATATAAGCGATGCCGTGCCTGTCCTGTAGCGTGCGGAGCAAATCAACAATCTGCGCCTGAACGGATACATCCAGTGCCGAGGTTGGCTCGTCCAGAATTATCAGCTTCGGCTCGAGTATCAAAGCGCGGGCAATGGAGATGCGCTGACGCTGACCGCCGGAAAATTCATGCGGATAACGGTGACGCGCCTCAACCTCCAAAGACACGGCATTCAAAACGTCAATTACCCGTCCCTCGACCTCAGCTTTGGTCAAGCCGGGACGGTGCACTTTCAGCCCTTCGGCAATGATGTCGCCGACGGTCATACGCGGTGAGAGCGAGCCGAACGGATCCTGAAATACCACTTGCAGATGTTGACGCGCATGTTTCAGCTCGGCCGGTGAGAATGTTCCCAGATGCCGCCCTTGAAAGACCGTCAGTCCCTTTGACGGGATAAGCTGAAGCAACGCCATACCCAGTGTGGTTTTACCCGAACCGGATTCACCAACAATACCCAAAGTCTGCCCCTGACGGACAGCCAGATTGACCCCATCCACCGCTTTGACAAAGCTTTGCGGCGTGCCCCAGAAATTTTTCTTGCCCGGGAAATGGACACGAATATCCTCACCGGTCAGAATAACGGGGGCATGGTTATTGGTCACCAGCGGTTTTCCTGATGGCGTAGCGTTTATCAATGCCTGCGTATAGGGATGCTCGGGATTTTTAAATACCCGTGAAACCGCGCCCTGTTCCACCACTTCGCCGTTACGCATAACCACAACGCGGTTGGCGATTTTTTTGACCACCGACAAATCATGGGTAATCAGCAATATCGACATGCCCAGCTTGGCCTGCAAGTCTTTTAAAAGGTCAAGGATTTGTGCCTGCACCGTTACATCCAGCGCCGTGGTCGGCTCGTCCGCAATCAGCAAATCCGGCTCGTTCGCCAAGGCCATGGCAATCATCACCCGCTGACGTTGACCGCCCGACAATTCATGCGGATAGGCTTTCAGCCGGTCTTTGAGCATCGGCAAACCAACCAAATCCAGCAGTTCTTTAATACGGGCATCGGCTTGCGGTTTACTCATGCGTTTATGCAAAAACAACACTTCGCCAATCTGTTTTTCAATCGTATGCAGCGGATTGAGCGCCGTCATCGGCTCCTGAAATATCATGGAAATACGGTTGCCGCGAATACTCCGCATTTCACGCTCGGATAACTGCATGATGTCCAAATCATCGTATTTGATACTGCCCGACGGGTGCGATGCCACCGGATAGGGCAACAGGCGCAAAAGAGACAGCGCCGTCACCGATTTGCCCGAACCGGATTCCCCGACAACCGCCAGCGTTTTTCCTTGCGGAATGGCAAAGGATACATCTTTGACCGCGTGCACCGTTTTACCCGGTACAGCAAAGTCGACCGAAAGATTCTTAACCGTCAAAAGAGCTTTATCCGCCATTATTCCTCGCCCTCCTCTGTCGGTGGTTTATTATCCATTTCCAATTCCACCGCGTGTTCACCGGCCATATCCGAGGCCACGACCAGCTTGCGCGGATCAAAGGCATCGCGCACCGCCTCGCCGATAAAGGTCAAAAGCGAAAGCATGACCGCCAGCGTAAAGAAAGCCGTCAGCCCCAGCCACGGCGCATTGATGTTATTTTTGCCCTGTGCCAACAACTCCCCGAGAGAGGGCGAGCCGGGAGGCAGACCAAAGCCCAGAAAGTCCAGCGAGGTCAGCGTGCCAATGGCAGCACTCAGGATAAACGGCATAAAGGTGATGGAGGCCACCATCGCATTGGGTAGAACATGGCGAACCATAATCACCCAATCGGAAACGCCCAAGGCACGCGCCGAGCGCACATAATCAAAATTGCGCGCCCGTAAAAATTCGGCGCGCACCACCCCGACCAACGACATCCACGAAAACAACAACATGATAATCAGCAAATTCCAAAAGCCGGGCTGTATCACGCTGGCCATGATAATCAGGATATAAAGCAGCGGTAGACCATGCCAGACCTCAATCACGCGCTGGAATATCAAATCGACCTTGCCGCCGAAATAGCCCTGCACCGCACCGGCCGCAATGCCGATAACAGACGAAATAAACGTCAAAATCAGGGCAAACAGGATGGAAATGCGAAAACCGTATATCAAACGGGCGGTAACGTCCCTGCCCTTGTCATCCGTGCCCAGCCAGTTCTCGGCCGTTGGCGCGGATGGAGCGGGTGTCGGCAAATCATATTTGATGGTATCGTATGAATAGGGTATCGGCGGAAAAACCAGCCAGCCTTTTTCCTCAATCAATTCCTTGACCACAGGGTCGCGGTAATCAGCCTCGGTCTCGAAAAAGCCGCCGAATGTCGTTTCAGGGTAAGCCTTGAATATCGGCATATAATAACCGCCGTCATAGTTCACCAGTATCGGCTTGTCATTGGCAATAAATTCGGCCATGCCCGTTACAATAAACAGGACAAGGAAAATCCACAAAGACCACCAGCCGCGGCGGTTGGCCTTGAAATTCGCAATGCGGCGCTGTGTCAAAGGAGAAAGCGTCATGGTAGTTACCCCGCTCTCTTTTCAAAATCGATACGCGGATCAACAAACATATAGGTCAAATCCGATACCAGATTAAGCACAAGGCCAATCAGCGTAAAAATATACAATGTGCCAAACATCACGGGATAATCACGGTTGATGGCCGCTTCGAACCCCAGCAAGCCCAACCCGTCGAGCGAGAAAATAACCTCAATCAACACCGAACCGGTAAACAGGATACGGATAAAAGCCGCCGGAAAGCCCGCAATAACAATCAACATGGCATTACGGAACACATGGCCGTACAGGACGCGTTTTTCGGTCAGGCCTTTGGCACGCGCCGTTAAGACGTACTGTTTGTTTATTTCATCCAGAAACGAGTTTTTGGTCAGCATAGTCAGCGAAGCAAAGCCAGAAATCACCATGGCCAGCACCGGCAGTGTAATATGCCACAGATAATCCAACACCTGTTTATACCAAGGAAACTCCGCCCAGCCATCAGAGGTCAGACCGCGCAAGGGGAACCATGACAGATAGCTACCGCCTGCGAAAATGACAATCAACAACACGGCAAACAAAAAATTGGGAATGGCATACCCCAACACCACTACGGCCGACGACCAGATATCGAACTTTTCGCCGTCCTTGACTGCCTTTTTTATGCCCAAAGGAATGGAAATCAGATAAATCAGAATGGTTGTCCACAACCCAAGCGATATGGACACGGGTAATTTGGACAAGATTAAATCCAGAACGGGCGTGTCTTTGAAATAACTGTTACCGAAATCGAATAGCGCATAGTTTTTCAACATCAACCCGTAACGGGTCAAAAGTGGCTTGTCAAAACCGAACTGTTTTTCCAATTCCTTGATAAATTCTGGGTCAAGCCCCTGTGCTCCGCGATATTTCGATGTAATATCAGTGCTGCCCGATTGAAAGGCATTCTGGGCATTATTGGCAAAATCCCCCGACGATGTACCGCCGATACGTGCGGTGGCCTCGACCGCTTCGCCTTTAACTTTGGCAATCATCTGCTCCACCGGACCGCCCGGCGCTGCCTGAACAATCAGGAAGTTGACCGTCATGATGCCGATAAGTGTCGGAATAATCAGAAAAAGTCTGCGAAGAACGTAAGACCACATTGGCGCGAATTAAAACCCGGGTTAGATTGGATAAGACCTACCGCTTAGAAACGGCGGGCACTACTGAATCCACCTATACCAGATTTTGGTCGTACGTTCCACTCTTTCACACGCCAGGGTTCGGATAATTTGTTCTTTTCGAAAATGCTGACCCCGCCGATGGACAGTTTCAAACCATGATTGCGTGCCATTCTGTCAAACTCGCCCGTCATGGCCAGCGAAAAGCGGCCAACACCACTATGCGTTACCACCAGAACAGCTTTGTCGGGATGGTTGATTTCAACCAAATGGGCAAAATTCGCCCAATTCTTTTTCATTTCATCAACATTACCTTCCCAACCGGAAGGCAAAACACCATGACGATTCCACTCGTCAATGGCTGCACCGCCAAGGCGATTCTTGACCACTGTTTCAGGTTGCAACTCATCCGGGCCGTAATCGATTTCATTGAAAATGCGCTCCATGTGGATTTCACGTTCAAGCCGCATGGATTTTAGAATATGCTGTGCCGTTTGGCGGGAACGCGTCATAAAGGACGAATACACGACCGCCGGAAGATAGCCCTTGATTTTCAAAAATTGACCTATTTGTTCGGATTGTTCAATACCCGAAGAAACAAGAGACAAATCCGTACGCGACCCAATGCGCGTCGGTTGGTCATTTCCGTCAAATGTATTGGCA
>QKJH01000080.1 GCA_003250865.1 Alphaproteobacteria bacterium
CGTATCAGATGGTATTAGCCAAATGCCACCTTTTTTAATAGCGTTTTTTATCTTGCCGGATGTGCAATAATAAGTTACCATTCTATCAGAAACTCCCCATTTTGTTGCCGCTTCTTTCATTGTTAAATACTCCAAAAAGCTCACCGCCTACAAATGAAATAAATTTATTATACTTCATAATTTTGAAATTTTCAAGCATTTGAAATATATCTTTATGTAAAAAGCGGCGTTGGTTTTTTTCAACGCCGCTTTTACGATAACTATTATTCAATTAAATCGCGCCAATCATTTTCAGATAAGCAAAATTGTCCGTGTGTCCACGGAAATAAATCTGCCGCCGCTCCGATTCTTCTATCTGCCTTGTCAGACTGATATACCGTACCAGCGCCGCGTGTTCTTCTGAGGATAGGCTGATTTTACCATCACCCTCCAGTACGCGCTCGATGACGGGGTTCGCCTGTTGCAGTTGGTCGATTTCCCGCCGCAGAGCGGCGTATTCGCTGTCGGTCTTAAACAGGCCAGTGGAAATATCACAGTCGATTTCAGAAAAAGCGTCCTCAATCCGCTGTGCCAGATTATAATAATATTCCTGATTTTCGCTCACGAAAAATCATCTCCTTGCCTTTTTACTCTACTATACCCGTTCTTAGAATCAACCGCAAATGTGCGAATCAGCGTTCCAAGCCTGCCACTTTTTGCGGCGGCTCGTTATTTCTTTCCTCCGGCTCGACATCGACAAGGGAGCGGTCTTTTTCATCCATGTTGAGCAAAATATTGAGTTCCTTGAGCCTTGCCGTCTTTTGGGTCAGCTCGGTTTCTTTTGAAAACGGCGCTTCCATTTCAACACGGGCATTTTCAAGCTGCGTTTTCGTGTTTTCCAGTTCCTCACGAACCGTCGCCAACTTTGAAGAAAGCCCCTCCAGCGCGTTATCCAAACGGGTGATGTTGCCGTGAACATCAGCGCCTAACACAACAGTATGGGAAAGTGTTCCTTTCATTGTCAGGCGGTATTCATTATTTGGGCTGTCATAGGCAAGCACCATAGAAAAGCCCCGGTACTGTCCTAACAAAACAGCATCGGAGCCTGTCATTTTCGCGCA
This sequence comes from Alphaproteobacteria bacterium, assembly GCA_003250865.1. GTDB lineage: Bacteria > Pseudomonadota > Alphaproteobacteria > Micavibrionales > SZUA-601 > SZUA-601. Next base: position 1,101 of record QKJH01000080.1, read on the forward strand.
GGCGTCAATGATTGCCTTTCCTGCGTTCTCTTTTTCGATGTGCGTTATGCCCTCTATTTCCATTGCAGGGAATGTGTCGGGGATTTTCGGATTTGCCGCCACAAGCCGAACATCCTGCTCATAGCCATCAATACGCTCGGTCAACCGCTTAATGGTTTCGGGATATTTTCGGATGACCATTTCTTCTAAACCATACTTTTGGTTGAGGTGATTGGCTTTTAGCATATTCAGTTTTCCGACTTCCATATCAAGGTTACATTTTTCAATGATAAGCGGGTTGCCCGTGGCAAGCGCCTTGATTTCACTATAACTGAGGGCGGTTTCGTCCACATCCTCAGCGGCACGGAGCGGCGTTTTTGATGTCATAATCTGTGATATGAATTTTTGCTTATTTTCCACTAACTGATAGAGATAACTATCGAAAGTTCCCTCAGTGACATAACGGAAAATCTCAACTTCGGGGTTTTTGTTGCCTTGCCGGACAATACGCCCCAACCGCTGCGCCAAATCGCTTGGACGCCACGGGCAATCCAAATCATGCAAGGCAATTAAGCGGTCTTGCACGTTGGTTCCCGCGCCCATCTTCTGAGTGCTGCCCATTAAAACACGAATCTGCCCGGAACGGACTTTTGCAAACAACTCTTTTTTCTTCACCTCGGTATTGGCTTCGTGGATAAAAGCGATTTCTTCCTCCGGCACACCTTTGGCAATGAGCTTTTGTTTCAAATCATCATACACATTGAATGAACCGTCGCCTTTCGGGGTGGAGAGGTCGCAGAAAACAAGCTGCACTGACCGCTGTTCCTGTGTCCGCTCCCAAATCTTATAGACATTCCGGGCGCAAACGGAGACCTTGCCGTTTTCATCGTCCGGGGCAAGCGGATTGATAAGCCGCATATCCAAAGCCAGTTTTCTGCCGTCATTCGTGATTTTTAGCATATTATCAATGTGCGGCTCAACTTCTCTGTTGCGGATTTTTTCGGCTCGTTCGGCAAGTCCGGCAACCATTTCTTGTTGAAGCTCGGACGGTTTTATGACTTCGGTGTGGAAATTGGCTTTCGGCACGGGCAGATTGAGCATATCCGCTGTTTGAATATCCGCTACTTCCTTAAAGGCCGCCATGAGTTCGGGCAGATTGTAAAACTTGGCGAATCGTGTTTTGGCGCGGTAGCCTGTGCCTTCCGGGGATAACTCAATCGCGGTGATGGTTTCACCGAAATTCGCCGCCCATTCATCAAAGTGCGTCATCCCGGTTTCCTGCAAGACGGCGTACTGTAAATACCGCTGAATCGTGTATAACTCAACCATACTGTTACTGATCGGCGTTCCTGTGGCAAAAACCATTCCTTTTCCACCTGTAAGTTCATCAAGATACTGACATTTCATAAAAAGGTCGGAGGATTTTTGAGCTTCGGTCTGAGCGATACCGCCGACATTCCTCATTTTGGTGTAGAGAAAAAGGTTCTTAAAATAATGGCTCTCATCAATAAACACCCGATTGACGCCGAGTTCCTCAAAGGTTACGACATTATCCTTTCTCGATTGGTCGTTCAGCTTCTCCAGCCTGTTTTCAAGCGCCCGTTTGGATTTTTCCATTTGCTTGACGGTATATCGCTCACAGTTAGCGGACTTGGCTTCCCGTATCCCATAAACAAGCTCATCAATCTGCCGCTTGAGAATAGCCTCCTGCCGTTCCTTTGACATGGGGATTTTCTCAAATTGACTATGCCCGATGATAACGGCATCGTACTCACCTGTGGAGATACGGGCGCAGAACTTCTTGCGGTTCTTGGTTTCAAAGTCTTTTTTAGTAGCCACAAGGATATTTGCGGAAGGATATAGCTGGAGCCATTCTGCCGCCCATTGCTCAGTAATATGGTTCGGCACAACAATCATTGATTTACTGCATAATCCTAACCGCTTGGATTCCATTGCCGCTGCAACCATTTCATAGGTTTTTCCGGCTCCGACTTCGTGTGCAAGCAGGGTATTACCGCCGTACATTACATGGGCAATAGCATTGATTTGGTGCTTGCGTAATGTGATTTCGGGATTCATGCCGCTGAAATTGATATGCTGTCCGTCATACTCACGGGGGCGAATGGAGTTAAAGGTATCGTTGTAAATACGGCATAGCATTTCCCGGCGGTCAATGTCTTTCCATAACCATTCGGAAAACTTGGACTTTATTAGTTCCTGCCTGTCTTGGGCAATCGCCGTTTCCTTTTTATTAAGCACACGTTTTTCGTTACCGTCCTCAATGACAACATCGAAAACCCGCACATCTTTCAGGTTCAGCGTTTGTTCAAAAATGTGGTATGCGCTGATACGCTTTGTTCCGTAGGTGGTCAATGCCTTAATATTGCCGTAATCGGAGTTTTTTTCGCTGATATTCCATTCGCCTGTGCATTTGGAGTAGATGATATTCATGCGGCGTCGGGCATTACTGCCTGTGTCAAGAAGCTCAAACATGAATTTTCGATATATCTCCGGGGGTATCCATGTTGCGCCGATACGGACACCGATTTCTCCGGCCGTCAAATCCTCCGGCTGAACGGCTTCAAGCGCCTGCACATTGACATCAAGGGAACCATCACCGACTGCGGCCTGCGCCGCTCTTGCCATCTCCAGCTTTTTACGGACATTACCCGAAAGGTATTCATCTGCCGTAACATAGGTTTTATCCTGTGACTGTGCGCTGCCTGACATATCGCCATTGTTGCCAATGGCGCGAAAAATAACACCTTTGAGTTCGTTTTTAAGCGTTTCATCATCTTTTCCCGATAGCTGTGCCATAAAGGGCAAATCCACCCGTGCTTTTTCGGAAATGCTGACCGCAAGGGCTTCACTGGCAGTATCAACGCTGGTAACGGCGACATGGGGCTTGATTGTCCGCTTGGTAAACATATCGGCCTTGCGTTCAAAATTGCCCTCGTCGTCTAAAACCTCTAACGAACAGAGCAGGCAATAGCTTGAATCCTCGCCAAAAGCAAGGCTGTTGCCACGGCTGCAAAGCAACCCGTATTTCTTGGTGTAGCTGTCATAAAGGCGGTTCAGCTTCGCTTGTTCCGACCGTATCAATTCATCGGGATAATCTTCCGTTTGATAGTAAATAAGCTCCCGAACGCAGTCACGCATGGCAATCATGCCATGGATTCGGCTTTCAGCGGTAACGGACATTTCCACCGGGTGCATACGGGAGTTTTCGCGGAAATACACCTTGCCGTCCACGATGGTATAACTGAAATTCCGTACTTCGGGATTGGCGGGAATGGAGTTATCTTCTTCCTCCAGATCGTCCAGCTCATAGGCGAAAATCTCGGCGTGAAGATTCGGGATAACCTCTTTTAACTGCTCGGAAAGGTCTGCGTTTTCACAGGGTCTGCAAGAGCTGTCCATGCCAAACTGAGTGCTTTCCATGACCATATCGCCCAATATCATATCCGGGTGCTGAACAAAATAACTGTTCATACGGATACCGTTTTCGTCGGTGTCAAGGTGTACCCAATCGGGTTCAATATCCACTATACGGTCACGCTTTTGTAGGAAAATAATATCGCTCGTAACCTCGGTTCCGGCATTTCGCTTAAAAGCATCGTTCGGTAAACGGATAGCGCCGATCAGGTCGGCTCTCTGTGCAAGATACTTACGGACAGCGGAGTTTTCTTTATCCATCGTTCCCTTTGAGGTGATGAACGCCACAATTCCGCCCGGACGCACCTTGTCTAAGGTCTTGCCGAAAAAATAATCATGGATAAGCCATTTGTTTTTGTCATAACGGCGGTCAATAACCTTGAAATCTCCAAAAGGCACATTGCCCACGGAAACATCAAAGAAGCTATCGGGCATATCTACCTTTTCAAATCCATTTACGGCAATATTACTGTTTTGATAGAGCTGCCGCGCGATTCTGCCGGATATGCTGTCAATTTCCACGCCGTATGCCTTGCTGTCCGCCATGCTGTCGGGCAGCATACCGATAAAATTACCGACACCGCAGGACGGCTCAAGAATGTTCCCGGTCTGAAATCCAATTTGTGAAAAAGCCTGATACATGGCTTCGATGATAACCGGGGAGGTATAAAAGGCAGTCAGGGTGCTGGCTCTGGCAGCGGTGTATTCGTCCTCGTCAAGCAGGTTTTTCAGTTCACCGTTTTTCGCATGGGTTTCTTCAAAGCAATCTGAAAGACCGCCCCATCCGACATATCGGGATAGAGTTTCCTGTTCTTCCGGGGTAGCAAGGCGTTCTTCGTCCTCGATTTGCTTTAATAAACGAATTGCCGCGACATTGGCAGCATATTTTTCACTTGCCGTGCCATTACCAAGCTGCGGATCGGTAATGCGGAAATTATGCCGCTGTTCTTTGGGAATTTCGGGGTGAAGCACGGTGAAATAAATGCGTTCCTGTTTCTTTCGGGGCGGTGCAAGGGTTTCTTTTTCGGCTGGTTTTTTATCAGGAATGAGGTCTATGCGAACATGAGTAACCTCGCCGCTTTCTATCTGTTCCCAAACGGGTTCGTCCGGCTCCGCTTCATCAGAGAGGTAACTATCTTCTATAAAATCGGCAATATCCCCGGCGTTTACTCTGCCGCCGCGCATACGGTATTCCTCGATACCATTTTCAATGAGTTCGTCTGAAACCGCCCATTTAGATTCAGCCAGCTTGTCGCTGACCGCTTGCTGAAGGTTTTGCTGTTCCTGATACTCCGCAAGGGCTTCCCTGACAAAATCAATGGTTTCACTGCGGAATATGGGGAAACCCGTACCATTCTGAAAAGTAATATCACGCAGAGAAACCTTGTCAAAATCCTCATCAACACTGTCGATCTGAAAATGTCTGCCGTCTATTGTCAGCGTTTGACCGATAAGGCTTTGGACGGTTTCATCCGTTGTGTGTTCAGGTTCGACGGGTAAAGGTTCATCAGATAGTGCTTGCAATTCCTCAATGAATAGCTCTAAGTCAACCGCAATTTCATCATCAGGATCAACCTCATCCAAATACTGCTGCAAGATGTCAATAATGCCGGAACGCTGTGCATCGTTTTGGAGTTGTATTTCAAGTTCGGAAATGGCATCCTCGTCGGTTTCACCTAAATTTAATTGATCCTTGTAATCATACGGATCAAACTCCTGATAGAAACGGACAAGCCGTACTGCAAGGTCATGGAATTGGTCTGTTTCTTTTTCGGCTGGTTGTTCCGCCGTAACAACCGGGAGTTCTCGCGGCTCTTTACGCTCGCCGAACAAAGAAAAAGTGCCGTTACGATAGGCACAAAGGTCGTCAAATCCCTCCTTGCGGTGAGAATAGTAATAGTCATCCTGCGTGGTGCTTTCCCATACAGGGAGCATCATCTGATAGATTTTTTCTGTTTCTGCCGGGTCGTCCATTAGTCCGGTTACATATTTATACCCATCAGAATAATCAAAGCTACGGGGAAAGGGGCAGGGCGTATCTTCGGAAATGCCGGAGAAAAAGTGATATACCGAACGGGCGACCTGTTCCTTTTCATAGGTCGGGATGTATGCCAGTTCCTCAGCGTTCATATATCGGTTTTGCTTAATCAGCTCGCCAATACGCTTTTCAACTTTATTCCACGGTAGCAGCACCTTGTCATACGGCTCAAAGTGATTATTTTCCCGGCTGTATGATATGCCCTTGCCATCGTGATTTTCGTTAAATCCCAACCGCCCGGAGCCGCCCCAACCATATTCATTTTTGAGAAATTTAATGCGCTCATTTTTATCGCGGTTTCGCAAATAGTAGGAATAGATACGGAGCTTTCCGTGATGAACATTACCGCCACGGGTCAGCAATTTATCAATTTCATCATAGGTAATAAACTGCTTCGCCGGAGAATGGTCGCCTTGCGCTGTAAACTCAATTTGTTCACGCTGTAAGCCTTGTAATCGGCTTAACAGCTTAACGGGGCGGTGAAAGTGAAAACGGAGCAATTCACGGTTTTGCCTATATGCTTCGACAAAGGTTGTCATTTCTTCTATAAGCGTAGCGACATTATCTCTGCTCTTTAAAAATTCAATGGTGTTCTCAAACTTTTCAGGGAATCCGGGATAACGGTTGTAAATGTCTTGAATCGAACGCAACAAGTCTGAATTTCTTGTTTCGTCTGCAAAATCCTGAATAATAAAGCATACCGTTTCGGCTGTTTCTTTATATTCATTGGCAGCAGCTTTATCAAGGACAGACTGCGGCACATACCGCCCCATATCAAGGAGTTCACGAATACGCCTTGCGGCATCCTCCCATGTTAAAACTGTGGCACGGCTGCCTCCTGCGATTCTGCCCTCAGAGATACGAATACCGTTTTCGTCAAACCAAAGGGAAATGGGGCGATTGTCAAAATAAAAGCCCTTGCCGTCTGTTCGGTATTCCTCCTGTAAAAAGGCGGCATTTTGCTCCAGTGGATAATCTTTTGCAAGATAGGCGCAGATACGCTCCAGACAATTTGGCTCATTTCCACCAAGACACAAGGCTTCGTCAATGACCTGCTGTGAGATTTCAAAGCCTTTGAACAAAGTGAACTGCGGTTGTTCGTTTCCTGTGTTGTAGTCGGCAAAATCGAAAAGGGACATCTGCTGACTTTCCACCGATTTTAGGGGTTTGATATTCGTGTTGACATAGTATTGCTTTTGGTCGATAAGCTCGGCGGTGAATCCGGCAATCAATCCCCATGAAAAAACGGACTCCGCTGTTCGGGAAAGGTATGCACCCTCCCACATCAGAAGCCCGTTGCCCTGCGGCTTAAAGCCTACACGCTTGCCGTCTACAATAATTTCATTGTATCGGTCTTGATATGCCGATTTCAAATATTCGCCGCGTTCGCTTTCTTCCGCATGAACCGAGAAATACAATTCAATTTGCTTTTTGTTGTATTTCAAATCATCATTCGGATTGGCGATAATACCCATAATAAGGGCTTCATCTAAAAAAGCGGGCAGCTCTGCGCTGTCCGCTTTTTCGTCACGCTTGCTTTGAAATTCCTCTGACTGCATAAGAATATCGTATAACTGATTTGCAAGCGGAGGTTTTCTTTCCTTATAAAAATAGCTTTTGACTTCTTTAAGCAACAAATCCTTGCTTTGAACAGTTGATGAGTCGATAATTTCAAAGGTGATTTTATTATAGAGTTCTTCAAGAAAATCCTTGATTTCAAGCAAAGTATTTTCAGAATCACTGTTCAGGGCGGCATTGATTACTTTTTCTTCGCGGACAATTCCGTCCCTTAAAAGTTCGTTCCACTTGTGATGATGTTGTGCCAATTCAGCCATAGAAAAAGCGGACAGCTCTGCGCCATCCGCTTTTTCGTTTGTCTTTAGCTGTAAATCAGGTCGTTCAGTATCATTTCTTCCGCTGAGTGCCGGATGTTGTTCATCAGCCCCACCCATTTCATCTGGTCGGTGGCTTTCATCTGTTCCGTCACGCCCTCGGCTTTCGCCATCTGTGAGGTCAACAGCTCCATTCTGTTCAAAGCTGTCTGTTCGATTTCCATAAGGTGTTGGTTGAGCGTCCCGCCCGTCAGCAGATTCACGAACAATATTCTGCGGTGCTGTTTCAGATATTTCTTTCGGAGTAATGCGTACTTGCCAAGGACTACTTGACCTTCCTCCGGCACGGTCAGATTGGGTACTCTGTAATCGCCCTCCATCCGATATGTCAACGTTTCCATCTTCAAAACTCCTTTCGCTGTTTTTGATTATATTATCGCCGGATTGCGGTGTCTTTGCAAATGTGCGATTTTGATTTTTTTCCTGCTTTTGCAGGCTGATAACCGTTGCCGATATTTCCCGCAAACAGCTTTCCGCAATATCGCTTGTCGCCATGCCAAGAGCATTGATAGTCTGCCGGGTGTTAAAGTCTATAACGTCTTGAAAATCCCAAACATCAAGGTATCTGTCATCGTTAATACCGCACCGGGTTAGCAGCATATATGCCACGCTATTTTGAAGCGTGGTACGGTAAGCGACTTCCACGTTGAAATCGTCCAGTTCTTCTAAAAAACTGTCCTCGCGGCATTGCATAAGCTCATGGAGGTAATCAATTATATTATCATCAACGGCATTCTTCGCCGCCGAAATCAAAGCGTAGGCCAGTGTGGATTTGTCCTCAAGCTCTCCGAAAGAGTTTTCAAGGCTCTCAATAACCTCGGTTTCGTATCGCTGCTCCATCTGCCAAATTGGGACAGGGCGAGTAAATGGGCTTCCATGAGTGTCGGAAATATCAAAGTAATGTTTGAGCCGATAATTGCCGTTATGCTCATCATCAAAGACGGCGATCCCCGTTGCGCCCCTGTTTACCCAACGCCCAAACTGCTTATTCCACTTTTCAATCTCAAGCACTGCTGTGGCGTCGGGACGTTGGGCGTAAATTAAGATTTGCTCGTCAAAGCGGCATTTATAGTTACGGCAAGCGGAGCGCATAAACGCCATCCATTCTGCCGGTTTATTCGTTACCCGTCCGAGGACGGATTCATACATTCTACAAATAAATTGATATTTCGTCGCCATCAAGCGTACCTCCTTTCAGCGTTCATCACGGGATGAATTGTTTTTATAAATTGTTTTTAAATGATCGGGAGTCCCGGTATATCTAAACAATTCATTTTTGCCGGGAATATATAGATTGCCGTTTTCTAAGCATAAAAATAAGTCGCAATATTTAGCGGTAGACGCTTTATAAAAATCTTCATATGACCATGTTGATTTTTGCCAACTGCATTTATCATAAGTGCAAATGCCTAATTCAAAGTCGCTGCTTAAATGTCTTGATATTTCATCAAATAACGTTTCTTTGCCACGAAGCGTTAAATATGGCCTAAAATGATAACCGTTGTATTCAAAAGGAATTGTTTCAGGCATTGCCGTTCACCTATCTTTCCATGTCATTCTTTTTCGGCTGGTTCGGTAGACGGGGATTGCCGTTTTGCTCGTAATTCCACGGTTTGGCGGCAGGGGTATCCCATCCGAACAAACTGCCCGCCAGCATAGCTTCCTCCTGCGCCCGTGTCACACCTAATCTCTTGTTGTTTTTGTCTGCTCTCCTTCGGGAGTCCTGTCGATCTGTGCCCTTTACGACGGTTACATCGAGGTATCCATTTGCGCCACGTTTGATACCGATAAGCTCTCCCGTAGATGGAAGAATGCTGAAACAGCCAGTCGGCAATGCGTGTTGTCCGTCCAGTTCGGGCAGGAGATAGCGGTTATCATAGGCGAAACAATAAATATCATAAGTGCCTTGATGGGGATTAAGGCGAAAATAAAATCTATAATCCAGCGTTGCTATTTTGAAGCACGTCATAGATGGGTGTGCTACGCAAAAGGCTAAATGGTTATCGCGGGAAGCAAAGGGTGGCTTTTGCCCGTCATCTCGTAAGGAATTGATAAGTTCATCAAATTTATACTTAAAATCAGAGCTTTTCAAATGCGGTTGACCGTCAAACCATGTGGTGTAAAACTCTTTCCCGCTGCGCCCAAAATCAGCGCGTAAATATCCGATTGCGCCACAACGCTCGGCGGCTTCGCCGCTTAATCGAAAGCACAAATGGATTTCTTCTTTTTCGGCGGGTAATAATTCATAGGCCATTGCCGGACACCTCCTTTTTCTTGTTTTTCAAAATCTCAATATCGTCAATAACTTTGCGCATACAAAAACCGCAAAAGCCTGTTTCGCGGTTTCGGTAGGGACAGTCGGCGCAATGATACACGCGCCTGTCACTTATTTTTATGATTTTGTTGTTCATGCGCCGTCACCTGCTGTCCCTGTCCGGCTTGTTTTTCGGCTTGATAGCTTTGCCGTCCTCGTCATAATTTCTCGGATTGGCAGCAGGTACATTCCAGCCGAACATGGAGCCTGCAACCATAGCGGCTTCCTGCGCTGGCGTAACCTCCATTAGTTCATTGATATGCTTTGCAAGGTACTTGTTTTCTGCGGCGTCCTCCGTAGAAATATCAGCAAACTTATAACCGCTTTCTTTATGTGTAATTATAATTAAGCAACCGTCAGACGGACGGGTACTCATGCAAAAAGCGGGCAGCTTTTCCATCTGCCGCTTATGATAATTTGGATTCAAACTTTGACTTTCACTGTGCGCCCGTTCAAACAAGTCCTCGCGGGCATCCTCGTAATTATTGAGATAATGTCCCCAAAAGTAATTGGTCGGATCGTCGGCTCTTGCTTGCCAAGTAACGTATTTCGTGCCGTACTTTGTATCATTGCTGCCAAGCACGAAAATAGAGTTGCCGACAGCCAATTTTTCAGTAAGCTCATATCCCGCATTTGATTCCTTGTTCATCTCGCGTCCCCCTTGTCCTTTTTCTCTTTATTCAGCCCCGCAGTATCCTTTTCGGCTTGTAAAACAGCCAGTTTTTTAACCGCCCAATCGGGCATACATTCCGGCTTGACCTCGCCCAAAATCTCATGGCGGCGTATATAGTTTTCTTTTCCGTCCGAAAGCCGCTTGTGGTAGACCTTCGTGCCGATAGGGTTCGGTAATGCACCGTTACCGCCAGTAACCAATATGAGCTGATAGTCGCCGCGTTGATATTCCTTACAGAACACCTCCGCGCGAATCACCATAACCTTGCCGACAATGTTTTGCTTGTAATCGTGCGGATAACAATGCTCGGCGGTGAACAGGTCGGGCGGTAAGGCGGTTTTTTCAAATTCAGCCCTGACCGCTTCAATCTGACTGTTCACACGGCTTATAAATTCCTGCATGATTTCAAGATAATTGCCGCCCACTAAGCAATGGGAGTATTCGCCCAAAATTTCATTATAGGTGTAGTCGCTGACAAAATAGAAGTTGCCGCTTTTCTCCCGCATATTTTCACCATAGACAATTTCCTTGTCGCCAATGTGAATCGCCTGCTTGATTTCATAGCCTGTTTCGCCAACCATGCGTTTGCCCTGCTCGGCTTCCAGTTGGATTTTTAGTTGGGACAATCTTTTCACAAGCGGTTTCGCTTCGCTGAGATATTTCTCATGGCCCTCAAATTCATCGGAAATTTCTTCAATGTCCCTTATATAATCTTCAATCATGGAAACATCGTCCAGATTGCGTTCAATATCTCCAGCGGTTTCTTCAACTGTAACGCCCTCGTAATAATCGCGGTCATCGTTGGCGTGTAAAAATGCCGCGACTTCCTGTGCAAGATTTTTTGTATCCATATTCAATTCCTCATTTCAAAATATATTTGTTGGCGGCTCTGCCGCCGTCGCCGTGGTATTGCGGAATAATATTGATGTAGCCGCCGTCGCGCAGTTTTCGCAGATTTCGGCTGACCGTGCCTTTGGAAATGTCCAGCACCTCGCTGATCCGGCGCTGTGGAATACTCACGGTGTTGTTTTCGTCCGTAATATCCATCAGGATAAGATAAAGCAGCTTGCCGGATATGGATGTAGTGACCTCTCCGCAGAGTTTGTATTTCGCTATTTTATTCATTGCATATGACCGCCTTTCTGTAAAAAATAAGGCAGCTGTATTTCAAGCCGCCTGTCGCTTACCTGCGCCCAACATACCAATCGTCGTATGCCGAACCACTTATATGAATTGAATTTGTAACTGATTCGGATATTGCCATGCCGGAGGGCGTCCAGCAGTCGGACTTAATCACCTTGACCGTATAATTTCCGTCAGGATAATAAAGCGGGGTAAAATGCACTTTGCCGTAGCTTCCGTTTATCGGAAGATACCAATAGGAACCGCCCCTGTCCAGCGTCCGGCATTTGCCGCTTGCGTAAGCATAATTGTATTCGGGGAATAACGCACAGCCGTACTGCGCTCCGGTATATGCGTCTGAAGAAGGTATCAGATAACCGGATACAGAAACCAGCGCATTATAGGCTTGCAGGGAAATACCGTAACCGGATTTCATTGTCCAAACGCTGCCGTTCTGTGTTGCCGTAGCGCCCGTTGCCGGAGTAATGGAATTGGTGCCATCTGCATAAATTCCAATGCCATAATAATTGCGGACAAAGCTGCTGCCATTATAACTGTATTCCCACCATGTCGCGTATCCGGTTTTGTTGGACGGTGAGGAAGGTGGCGAAAAACCTGTTGGCGCGGCGCTTTCAAATTGCGTGTCAGGCGTTTCATAGTAGAAATACGGCATCGTGGAATATGACCGAGATACGAGATTGTAATACACACCGTTTTGAAATACGTCGGCCATTATCGTCACATTCCCATAATTCAATCCTGTGGGAACGCTCCATTTAAAATAGACAAGATTCATATCGTTACCGGGAACAACGGCCTGCGTTTTTGTTGCCGTTGTAATGAGTGAGCCGTTCAGCCTATATACCCGAAAACGAACTGTGATCTGGTCAGAGGGCGTGTAGTTATCGCGGTAGGTGTTGTTCAACCAATAGCTTGTGATAACGCTTGTGGCTTCACGGTAGGTTGCATTCGGCGCAATCGGAATAAGCTGTAACGGATGGTTTACCTTGCAAGTCAGGGTAAGGGCATTGTTCGTGCCGTTTGATTCGTAGCTGGTATTGTAAATTCCCAAGCTCTCAAGGTAAACCCCTCCCCAAATGGAAATACTGCGCTGATTTGGTACTTCAAAAGAATAGCCGTTTACATTAATCGTACCATTTGCGGGAATGGCGTATATGCCAGGAATCTGTGTGCGGTCATTGTTGTAACCGTTGATATAGACGGTGCAAGAGGTATTATTTCGGTAGGTGTACTGCACCGTGACCTTTTGACCGGCTTCAAGGCTTTGGGGATCGAGGTAATATCCACTTTCACCAATTAGCCGGATTTGTGTCAGAGCGACATCCGCTTTTACCATCGGAATATCAATCCACTTATCTTCTTGAGTACGGTTTACATCACTTGTCCAATGCGTCCATAAAAAGAAAGGAATACGGTTTGCGCCGTTTGTGTTGGCACTGTTGTCGGGGACGGTAATCAACCCCAAATCGCTGTATTTTTTATAGGGCGAACCATTTTTAATTCCGGCTGAATCAACATACAAGTCAGAATCGCCCGTGCTGCTGTTCCAAACCTTTACTCTGCTCCATGCGCCATTTTTCCACTGATACATGGCTCCGCGTAAATGGTTATAGGAAGTCCATGAATTTTCAGAGGTATAGGTGTACTCTGCGCGGACGCGCTGGCCTGCGTAAACTACGCCGGAACCACCGCCGTCACCTTTGTAAGCTGACATTGTTCCGGTAATGTCGTACATCGAAATTTGGTAACGGTTAATTTTCGGACGAATAGGAACGTAAAAGGATTTTTCCGCGCCCCATTTGAGAACACTTCCTCCTGAATCAATCCAGTCAACACGCGCTTTTACGGTATAAGAGCTTCGCCCGGAATCTACCTTTGTCGGGGAAAGGGATACGTCATACCAAGTGTTGTTGTTGGAATAAACGTTACGGGAGGTCGAACCGCCGCCGTCGATCCATACGGTTTGCCTCACATAACAATTTTCACTTTCAGACGGGAAGTTTACTGCAAACCAAACGGTATCGTTCAAGATCGGATAGCCGTTTGCATAGGTGTAGTTATTGAAGGATGAACCGTTTGACTTTCCATAATAGAAACTGCGGTCAGATTTCGAGCCTTTCCATACTTCACAGATATTGATGCTTAGGTTAGGTGAAAAGTCCGGTTTGGTTTCGGTGTAGGCAATGCCGACGCCGTACCCTTTGTTGATGATATTATAAAAGGTCGCGCGCGAAGTGAGCGCGCCGACGCCCGACCACAACCCCTGACCGTCAGGCGTATACAGTGAGTTCGGGTAATGTTTGTTTGTATAGCTGGAGATGAAGCCCCAGCTTGCACTTGTGGAGCTTGACCCGCCGTCACTGTTTACCCCAAGAATATATTTGCCGTAAATCGCCAGCTCCGTTGTGGTAACGCTGTGATAGGTTCCTTGCAGACGGACATCATAAAGCGGCTCCACAAGCACTTTATCACCATTTTTAAGATTGCTGACATCCCCGACACCAAGGGTAGATAAAATGCGATTCAGGTTGTTATGATTTGACTGCCAGTTATTCATGCCGCCCGGCGTCGGAAGCCCGGAGGCAAAGCCCATATCCGCTTCCTTGTAACAGTTGGTTGTGTTTTTACTGGTGCCAAAACCGCTGTTTTGGTTGTTGATAAACTGCTTTTTATTATATTTCACCGTGAATTTGTATGCGGAGCTGTATTCCATATTGCCGTAGGTGGTATTCCGAAAAACATCAATAACCTTGCTGCCCTTGTTGTTCCCGGATTTATCCACTACGCTGAAACGATAGCCCAGGCAGTTGTCATCCGTCGTTCTCACCGCATAGCCGTTTGGCCCTGCGGGAGAACCGCCGCCACCGCCGCCCGATGAACTGCCGTCCCATTGCAGGGCAAAGACATTCAGAGAAAAACCGGAAATGATAAAACAGATAATCAGCAGCGTTGAAAGCCACTTGAAAAGCTTATTTTTCATCTTTTTTCCTTTCTGCGGCATCAAAAAAGACCCGGAATTTTCATCCGAGTCTCTATGCCGCTATTATTATTTTAATGGGTATGGCACTCGTTTGCCTTTACCAATTCTCCGCAAATGGGACAGGTGAAATCAATAATCCACTTCTGACAGGTATTGTTATCGCCGTTTCCGTTTTTCCTGCCGCAAGCCTGACAATACTCCACCGAATCCTTTTTAATATCATATTTAGGACATTTGCTTGGCGTGTAACAGGTGTTACCCCACTCGTCCACCGCGTAAAAGCTCGGACAGCTATGAGAACCGCAATACAAGCAGCCTTCATCTTCCAAGTTCAGGGTAAAGGCATGGGTTTCCGGCCCCGCACAGTGATGGTTTGGTGAACCGCAGTTATACTTTGGAGTGCTCTCGCCACCGCCAATCTGAATGCCACCGTTGTTGTTTTCTTCTGAATCCTTTGGTGGATTGGCTTCTTTCGCAGGAGAAGCAGTTCCCTGAGCTTTTTCCCCCGTATTTTCATCTGTGGAAGAATCAGAAATCTTCTCGTCCGGCTTTAGTCCGCTTCCGTCATCAGCGATTTCGTTTCCTGCACTGACGTCTGCGGCATCAGATGAAGCTGTGCTGTCCGGTGCTTCTATCACAATATTCTGTCCGGTATCCGAAGCAGACGGCTCCGACGAAGAATTGGAAACTGACGGTTTATCCTGCATCGATATTACATAGGCAACTGATATGACGAGAAGCAAAGCGACTGTGCCGCCAATTACAGCACGCAGTCTTTTGTTTTTAAGCAGTTTTTTCATGCTGCACCTCCAATTAAAATTTTTCGTTAAACGAGGAATCTACCGTAACTGGGATGATTGCATACCGCACGATCTTGCCATCAAACCATATCGGGACATAAAGCGTATAAGCAAGTCGGATTTTTAGTGTGTTTTCTTTTCGGAAGGTAATGACCGGAGGCGTTATCAGGTATTTGAGGCTTCCATCATCGTTATAAGCATAAAGGTAACTTCCACTTTTTTCAAGGGTACAAAAATCGCAAAGAGCATTAACATACGCTTCACGGTCGAGAGCTTGGGTGTAATCGTTACCTTGCTTGATTGAATTATAGATTTGAATGGAGTTTTGCATGACATAGCTGTCCAATACAATTTTTGTATTTTGTTCCGTGATTCGCACCATTGAAACGGCAGAAGCAAAGAATATAACAACCGATAGAATCATACAGACCACCACAATCATCACGCAGGGAAATATATATCCTTCGCCCCGCTTGTTTCTGAGCCTTTTCACAATTCACCACCTACTTCCAATATTTTTCCGAGATACCTGACCGTGTGACCGAAACTGTAACCGGAATCTTAAAAATGCCGAGACCTTTAAGGTAGGTTTGTACGTCAATTGTTACGGTCATGGTATCGCCAAGCTGAACGCGGCGGTAGGTCGAATTGTAATACTTTTCGGCAGAGGTATAAATGCCGTAATAATAATACTGATTTAGCAGCTCGGAATCCCTGCTCCAAAAATCGCCCTCAAACGAACCGGAGTAGGTCGCTGTTTCAATCAGTTCCTCCGCGATCTGATCCATTTCCTGCTTGAGCGTGATAAAGCTGAAAATATTGATGGCCACTACAAGAATCATGACGAACACAACGACGCTGACGGCGGTATCTATATACCCTTCGCCGCGCCTTGAACACATCAGTTTTTTTATCATATCTTCGTACCCCCCTTAATTAAATAGAATGCCGAGGGACGACATGATCTGAGCCAAAATGACCACGATATAAATCAACATAAAGCAAAACAACAGACACATAGACAGCCGCTTCACCTTGCGCGGAATCTTCTGCGCCTTGAGCCGTAACTGCTGGCGCTGAATATCGTTGAATTTCAGCAGCAGCGACGCCCAATACATCGCGGTATCATCACCCCGCAGAACACCGATCAGCCCACGGCATACATCGCTCATCATAGCAGAGCCGACACGCGCCTCCAGCCGGGTTAGTGCCGCTTCATAGTTGGCGCTTCTCATATCTGCGACGGTAATGTCCAACTCATGTTTTAATTCTGTTCCGGCGTTCGCCGCATAGGATTCGAGCATATACAGCACATCGCGGTTGTGCTTTAAGGTCTTATCAATCGTAAAGACAAGGCGGGGCAGCTCATATTCAATCCGATTTCTTTTGTCACGGATTCGTATGCTAACGCTTTTCGCCTCACGGCTGTAAAGGAACACCGCCATAAACAGAATAACCGGACAAAGCAGCGGAAATATGAACAGCACCGGCACGGCGAAGATGCCTACAATCGCCGCTTTTATAACGGCATTTGCTTTGAACAATTCCGGTGTAATATCCATCTGCGCGGTTTTAAGGTCAGCTTCCAGCCCAATCCGCTTGAACTCGCCCATGCGGATATGCTTTGACAGCCATACCGCGATTCCTTTCAGCCATACGTCCAGTCCGCTGGACTTTGCCTTTTGCTTTTTCGACAGGTTCAAAACCGCCTTTGAGGTTTTCATATACGGAATGTGCTTATAATCGGCAAGCATAAAAAATACTCCGATGCCGCACAGCACACCGACAATAGCCTGTAACATTTCACATCACCTCCTGTACTCAATCGGCTTCGTAAACCTCTGCATAAACAGAGCCGTAATGAGAATAACAGCGCCGCAAACACCTAGTACGATTTTACCCGGCGTCTGGAACAGCAGCGTATTGAACCATTCCCGGTTCAGCAGATAGAGAAGAGGAATATTACCGACAACCAAGGTCACCATCATCCAATATTCATTGCGAACAGACGACAGCATGGTTTGCAGTTCACTGTTGACAATGCGCACGTCGGTCAGCTTTGAAACCACGGGCTGCAAGGTGTCTTTAAGAACCCGGTCATCCTGACACTGGATCAGCACATCACACCATTCCCGGAATATTTCATCATCAATTTTATCACGGAGAAGCAGCAACGCCCTTTTGATATTGGAGGATACCGCCGATATATCCCCTAAGAACGCCTGAAACACCACGCGCAGTGGAGGACGGATATAAACGATGTTTTCCCGTACCGCCGAAAGAATATCGTCGCTGCGGATATACGAAGTCGTAATGATGGAAAGCGTGGTTTCCAGTTCCTCCTTGGTATGCTTTTCATAATAGGACAGGGTGTTTGCCGTGTAGAAGAACGGCAGCAAGGCAAATGCGACTGACAATACCGGCAGCAAAAACAGATTGTCAATCAGAACGGAAAGAATCGCGCCGCCTGTAAAAAGCACCAAAGCGGCAAAACAGACAAGCGTAAACTGCTTCGCTTTCCCAGTCGCGTCCAGCGCGGTCTTGATACCCATCAGCTTTTTATACAGCGGATGTTTTTTCTTGTTGCCGCGCAGGTTTCGGGCTTTATCGCGCAGGCTGCCGTTCGGGGTAATCATATTCATCAGATCATCCGCTATCTGCTCCGGCGTCAGCTTCATTAGAAAGGCTATCGCCAATATGATCAGAACAGAGGATATAATAGAGAAAATCAAGCGTAGTCAGCCCCCTTCACAAGAAATTTATTCAACGTACTCTGCGGAACACCGTACTGCATGAGTTTACGTCGGAGATTGTCGCTCATGAGTTCCGGTTGTTCAAAGTATCCTTCGATTTTGTAGGTATCTCCGGCAAGCTCATTGTTTGTAATGTTGTATCGGAATAGGGTTCGATACTCCCGTTCACCGCTCTGTGTAATTACGCACTCGGATATATCCATGATTTTTCTGGAGTTGTCCTCCAGCTTGTGCGCATACACAACAAGCGGAAACGCCTGCCCAGCCTGCATAAGAGAGGTTTGAAAGTTGATCGGGAATCGCTTTTGGCAGAGCAAAGCCAAACGCATATGGGCGGCGTCTGCCGCCGACGCGTGAATGGTGGATACAATGGTATGCCCGGTCAGTGACGCTTCCACGGCGGAATAGGCTTCAAGGTCGCGCATTTCCCCGACGACCACAATGTCCGGGTTGAATCGCAGGGACGCGACAACCAAGTCCTCTTGCGTAATGTCATAGGTCGGATTGTCAGAGGGACGGGACAGCGTATGCACTACATTGTTGATGATCTGACCATCCTTAATCCGCAGAAGTGAAAGCTCACGGGAGCCGGATTCAATCGTGAAAATACGCTTGTTATCCGGCACGGAGGTCAGCAACGCGTTTAGGAAGGTAGTCTTTCCCGATGAGGTTGCGCCCGCGACAACAAAAGAAATACCGTAGCGCAGGCACATACACAGAAAATCGATCATTTTCTGTGTGGAATTGCCGCCGCGAACCAGCTCCTGCCGATTGACGCGGGACGGGTGTAACAAACGGATGGACACGCTGATGCCACGATCATCATCGACAAGCGGCTCCTTTAAAGCGGTGATTCTCGTATTGCCCGGCAGATGTCCCTGCGACATGGGTGTGGCGTTATCGATGATCATGCCCGAATGGTGCAATAGCCGCTTCACTATGTCGATGGCGTGTTGCGGGTTGTAAAAATGCTCGGCGGCTTTCTCAATACGTCCATCTACATAGGTGACGGCAATATCGTCCCAGCCGTTGATGTTAATTTCCTCAATTTCGTCACGGCCGAGGTATTTTGTCAGCAAGGAGTATTCCGCCATTTCACAATAGAGCTTATCCGTCAGATTCTGAAAGGATAAGCCCTCCACCGTATAGCCCTTATCCCTCAGATACTTTTCTATATAGGTTTTTAATTGAGGAAACTTGGAGCTTTCGGTCAGCGCCGCCGCATAGTGTCCAGAGATATATTCCTGAACAGATTGCAAAAGCGGAACAAATGCAATGGATTGGCTCATTACGCCACCTTCTTTGCAATCGCCGCAATCTGTTTCCGGTATTTGCTGTCCGTAAGGCGCTCCGAAAGAGTACCAGTAATGACCTGCTGTTTTAAGGGACGGCTGTATGGAAGTGTAAACTGTACATTTTTGAAATGCCCGATCACTTCTTCTTTCGGCAGGTATAAATCCCTGTCCCGGACGCACAGCACCTTGAAACCTCGATCCGCAGCGCTTTCAAACATTTCCGACTGAGAAGCATAATATGCCATGCATTTCAGGTCGGGCGTAATCATTTGTATCACACTGTCGGCTTCGTTTACCGCCATACGGGAAATGAGATCATCCGCGTCGCTAACGCAGTCAATAACCACATAATCCGCGATTTCCTTCATCGCATGGAACAGCGCCGTAATTTTATCCTCGGTGGGGCGCGGGTAGCTGAATTTGTTTTCTCCGGCTTTATATCCGAAAAAGCCGAAGTTCCGCATGGTTTTCACCGGAACAAGCTGTTTCAGCACATCCTCCTTATAGATGTCGGTTTTATCCAAAGCCTTTCCAATGGAGAACAAGTCCGAATCCTTGGAGTGCGGGAAGATAAACGCCATAGCCGGAACGCTCATATCCGGGGAAAAGAAAATTACAGAACCCTTCTTATCGTAGTAAAGCTCCTGTGCCACCTTGAGGGAAGCTGTTGTTTTACCGCTTTCGGGAGAGCCGCAAAAGGCAATCATCTTACTCATTGACCGCACCTCCGGCTTTTTTCAGGTATTCGTCCTGCGTATTGAGAAACTTTTGCGCTGTTGCGCTGTCCCCGCGATACACAAGGGCGGTCTGCATGGTGGAGTTTTCCTCATATTTTGCAAGCAGCTTTGCCTGCTCGGTATTTACCAGCACCGTAACAGTGGATGGAAGCTCGTAACTGCCGTCATCGTTCTTTATAATCGAATCTTTATCAACGCCTCCGGCTGTTGTGGTCGTAATCACTTTGACATATTTTAATTCGCCGGGAATGGTCGTTGTACCACTGTCCTTATCCGTTACAATTACACTGATAATATCGCCGTTACACAATTTGCCGGACAGCCCAGCGGCGAAGGTGTCTATGGTAATACTGACGGCGACCTTGCTGCCGTCGAGGGAAGC
>QKJH01000086.1 GCA_003250865.1 Alphaproteobacteria bacterium
AGGCATTATTACGCAGGCAGAGGCCGCCGTTGCTGACATCGAGGACATATCGCCACAAGAAAAGCAATTGGTAAAAAACAACATCCCTGAATTGGGTGCCATGTTCTTGCAATAAAATTCTTCGAATTCAGACGTTTTTATTATAAGCTGTACATCATGGTAACCGATGATGACACCCCAGAAGGCCGTATTCCAACCGATACAGTTGTCGGTGCAGCCTTACGTCAATGTTTTGCCGAGGGTATTCAGGCCTATATAGTTCAACGCGGCGATAAGCATACCGGTCTGATTATGGTTGTCCATCACATTTTAGGCAAAGGGTATCGCCTTTTACTCCAATCGCGGAACGAAGATGGAGTCATGGGCTGGATGAACATGCTTGGCGACACCGCCGAAGATGTAACACCGGATTACACGGATATTTATCCTATCGTCGAGCGTGCCAAAAGTCGCGATCCTGATTTATGGATTGTCGAGCTGGAAAGCAAAGACATTGCTATTCCCTTCGAAGGTACAATTTTCGAATAGCCCCCTATTCATTTTTACTGAAATCCTTGCATTTCTTATGGTTCCTCGCTATAAGACGACAACATCTTTTTCTAAAGGCATGATAAGCCATCGAGCATACTATGAGTACGATTGAAAACCACGTTAAACGCCGCCGCACCTTTGCGATTATCTCGCACCCCGATGCCGGTAAAACCACCCTCACCGAAAAGCTTTTGCTATTCGGAGGTGCCATCAATGCTGCCGGTGCCGTCAAAGCGCGCGGGGAGCAGCGCCGCGCCCGCTCGGACTGGATGAAGGTGGAACGTGAACGCGGTATTTCCGTGTCTTCGGCTGTCATGACATTCGATTACAAGGATTGTACGTTTAACCTGCTCGATACCCCCGGTCACGAAGATTTTTCGGAAGACACCTACCGCACATTGACCGCCGTTGACTCGGCCGTGATGGTGATCGATGCCGCCAAAGGGATTGAGGCACAAACCCGTAAACTGTTCGAGGTCTGCCGTCTGCGTGATATGCCGATTATCACCTTTATCAACAAAATGGACCGCGAAGCCCGCGATAATTTTGCCATTCTGGATGAAATCGAAAAAGAACTTGCCCTCACTGCCACACCGGCCAGTTGGCCAATCGGCATGGGACAGGATTTTAAAGGCTGTTACGACATTTTAAATGACGAGCTGGTTCTGATGGAACGTAACCGCACCGAACGTCCCAAAGAAGGTGAGCCGGTTAAAGGGGTTAATGACCCGAAACTGGATACCATGCTGCCGGATTATCAAGTCGCCACCTTGCGCGAACAGATGGAGATGGTGCATGCACTATGTCCGGAAATGGATGTGCAAGCCTACCGCGAAGGACACATGACACCGGTTTATTTCGGTTCCGCCATCAATAATTTCGGTGTACGTGAACTTTTGGACGGTTTGTGCCAATTTGCACCCTCGCCCAAGCCGCAGGAAACGGCCGAAGGTATCATTAAACCAACGGATAATAAAGTATCGGGATTTGTCTTTAAAATTCAGGCCAATATGGACCCGAAACACCGTGACCGCGTGGCCTTTTTCCGTATGGCTTCGGGCAATTTTAAACGCGGCATGAAGCTGCTTCACCCGCGCTCGGGCAAAACCCTGACCATGCATAACCCGATGCAATTTATGGCACAAGACCGCGAATTGGCCGAAGATGCCTATGCCGGTGACATTTTGGGTATTCCCAACCATGGTAATTTGCGTATCGGCGATACCTTGACCGAGGGTGATACCGTCAGCTTCAAAGGCATCCCCGCCTTTGCGCCCGAATATCTGCAACGGGTACGTGCCAAAGACCCGATGAAAGCCAAGCATCTGGGACGCGCGCTGGAGCAGCTGGCCGAAGAAGGTGCCGCCCGCGTTTTCAAACCCGTCTTTGATGCCGATTACATTGTCGGCGTTGTCGGCCCGCTGCAATTCGAGGTGCTAGCTGACCGCATCCGCACGGAATATTCGTTGGATGTGGCATTTGAACAATCACCTGTCATGACGGCACGCTGGTTACAATGTGCCGATAATCTGAAGCTGAAAAAGTTTCTGGATAGCAATAAAACCGCTATTGCGCATGACCATGATGAAAACCCCGTTTTTCTGGCGCGCAATAACTGGCATCTGGATACGGCCAAAGAGCAAAATCCGGACATTAAGTTCTTGGATACGCTGGAAAGCACCGGCTGATTTTACATTGACATAATACACATTTTACTGTAGCATCCTGTCAATCAAATAACAGGGGGTGCCCAATGAAAATTACCGTTAATTTTGGAAAAAGCATAAAAAACGACAGCGATGAAAACCTGACACCGATTGAGCTTTTGCGCAAAGAAGAAAAAAAGCTGACCCGCATGGAAAAGCGCAATAAGGTTATTAACACAGCATCCACTGTAGCCATGATTGCAGGCTTTGGGGTATGCTTTACAACTCTGGCAACAGGTCTGGGTGCAAAAGATGGCGCTTTTGGTCAGGCTGCAGCCGAGTTTGTAACCCGCAACGCAAACAATGTAATGACCGCTATCGGGTTGGGGGGAATAGTTGGTATTAGCGGATTCGGCGCGATGATTACAAATGATTTGCCATCTAAAATCATCCATCAACAACATAAAGTCGATATAATGAAAAGCAATATTGAGAAAAGTTCCGTCATTGATTTACCACCCGGTGATTACGAGGTAATGGACGATAACGCCTCTCCTCGTACGGATATGACCATGGCACTGAGAGCCCCTGTTCAAGCATTAAAATAATAAAAGACACGATATAACAAGAGTAACACATGAAAAAAACTGTATTAATTACCGGAGCTGCCGGTTTTGCCGGTCATCACCTAGCCAATTATTTCATGAATGAAGGTAAAGATGATTATAAGACCGCCCTTGCCTATCATCACGCCAATAAAATTCATCCCGACACGGATATTGCCTATATCGGTGATTTATCCAATCCTGATTTTGCCGATAGTGTTATTGCCAATGTCCGCCCTGATGTAATTGTCCACTGCGCCGGTGCCGTTCCGCAAAAAGGCAAAGAAACTACGGATGAAGCGTTCATGCGCGCCAATGTTGATACTCTGGATAATCTGACAAAAGCCTGCTACCGTGCAAACTGCAATGCCCATATTATTCTACCCTCTACGGCAGCCGTTTATCCGATAGAAAATTTTTCCCAAGCGGAAGACTTCCATGCGACGGTTCAAGATTTGATGCGCAATGAAACTATTGTTCATAAATTTGCCGAAAATGAAATCAAACCAATGGAAGAAATGAATCCGTATGGCCAAAGCAAATATCTGGCCGAAGAAATTCTTACAACCTATGACGGTCCATGGACAATTCTACGCAAACCGACAGTCGTTGGCACAGATGACACGCGCGGCAATTTTGCCTATGAAGCCATTTACCACGCCCTGTCCGAAACGGACTTTACCACCAGCAAGAAATTCTCGGCAGATAATCTGGGACACGTGCGCGAATATTTGACCACGCATGACATGTACCGTGCCATAGATACCGCCATTAAAAATCCGCAAAGCCGCGGTGAAATTTTCAATATCGGTTCGAACCAGGCACTCAGCGGCTATCAGGTTGTCAATTATGTTGCCGATTTGTCGGCAGAATTTTTACGGGAATCCGTGTTTATATGCGTTCCGGATGCGGATGAGCTCACCTTGAATAGCTCCGTCGTTCTGGATTGCTCCAAGGCGCAAGAAGTATTGGGATTTACCGCTCTGGACAAAGATGCAGACCTGTTCCGTGAGGTAACGCAGTCAAGCGTTAACCCTGCAACCAAAGACCTTGGCATTAATATCTTTAAAAATATGTTGGCTATCAAATAAAAGCCATTGAAATAAATACCTCTGAAGCTAGATTATGGTTGTAAACCATTTATAAGAGGTATTTTATGACACACTCCATTATTATTGCTTATCACAGCGGCTATGGCCACACGAAGAAAGTAGCCGAATCCGTGGCCAAAGGGGCCCAAAACGGCGACACTACTGTCTCCATGATTGATGTCAGCACCATCACGGATAACCAATGGGACGAGCTGGACAAGGCATCGGCCATTATTTTCGGTTCTCCCACCTATATGGGTAGCGCCTCTGCCCCATTTAAAACCTTTATGGACGCATCATCAAAAAAATGGTTCGAACGTAAATGGGTCAATAAAATCGCTGCCGGTTTTACCAACTCCGGCTCGTTAAGCGGCGACAAACAGGTAACGTTACAGCAACTGATGACACTGGCCATGCAACATGGCATGATTTGGGTCGGTCAGGGTGAAATGGGCCCAAATATGAGCGGAACGGACGTAGCACCGGCGGACGCTGTCAACCGTATCGGCAGCTATTCGGGTTTAATGACACAATCCAACAATGAATCGCCTGATATTGCACCGACCTCGGGCGATTTGAAAACGGCCGAGCTGTTCGGAAAGCGTATTGCCGAAATTACTGCACGTTTCAAATAAGTAATAATATTCCATAATTTATGTTTGCCATATCTTTTCGTTTCCTATAAAAAGGAAAAAGGGACGAAAGGGTATGGCATAACGTTGGCCGTGCTTTTTGTGTAGTATAACGGCCAGCTTTGAGTATGCGTAATGAATAGAAGCTTTATCGTCAGCGCAGACGTAAACCACAATTATGGTTACAAGGATATTCCTTATATATGGAACGGCAAAGCATCCCCGTCACGCCGTGATAGCCATGATACATATGCTTTATTTGTTCATGATGTCGCAACACTCTATAAAAGAAATAAAAATATCCTTACCAATCTGCAAGGTACCAACATCATTCCTCCCCATGAAATCATTCCCTTCCTTACCGAAGAAATCATGAATGAAACAAAACGGTTTGCAGCCCAACGCAAGCGCCGCAGAAAACAGGAATATTCAACGGACAGATCACCTGTCATGTCGCCCATGCAAGCCATTGTTAAACAAACGGTTATTTTAAGATATTTTGATAATCTGAAACGCCTTTTTGCCAATTCCGATAGCCCGAATACCGCACAATACCCGCCGTTTTCTTTCACCTTGAACTGTCGTCAGGCCGTTACAGATAGCTTCAGCCGCAAAAACAAGCTTATCCCGGATGAGATTGCATTGCATTCCGTGTCTCCCTATCTGGGCAAAGGGAGTTATTATAAAATACAGGGTAATCTTACCATTGCCTCCTCACTGACGGATTTCAATCACATCACGTACAAAGAAATGGTCAAGCATTATGCACTCGATGCCTTGCGCGACATTTCCCGTATCTATCAGGAATATCAAATTGAGCTGGACTCCGGCAGACCCAACCGCGATGCCATCCTTTCAACATTGCGTCAGGAAGCAACGATTACAGACTACAAGGATGACTTTGACCACTTTGACAAAGCCTTGCATAATTTCTACGTTCTAGAGGCAAGCAAATGGCCGAGTGCTCCAACGTTGGACGAGGACCATATCCGCTTTGATTACGATGACCTAAGAACACGCAGCTATTACGATGAATTTCTGTTTGCCTTGTACAAAACAATGGATCCGCATATAGACCGGGAAGATTTTACATCAAGACTGAGAAACGGGGACATCATTACCGAGTTTTGCGACAATTTTCAGAGCATTCAAGGGAATAGACAATTTACAAATCTGGAAAAACTGGCACAAAAGGAGATGGATTCCTATGTTGACAGACTTGGTGAGCAGCCCCCAAAGCACAGCCGTTTTCCAGTTCCTTCCAACATATAAATCTAAGACGAGCGTATTGTATGAGTTTTATGAATCCCTATACCGAACTTATCGAAGGCTATCCCGATATTTTGTTGAGAGAAGCCATATTGGAAGACGAAGACCTGCTTCTTTTGTACGACATTGCCGACATTTACCAGCAACGTCTGATAAATAATATGGCGCGTTCGCCTTTACATGATGCCCCAATT
>QKJH01000208.1 GCA_003250865.1 Alphaproteobacteria bacterium
AACTGGTTGATATGCCCAGTTCGGATTGTAATTGTCACCGGTATAAAATACTGCCGATTGAAGCCCTTTTGCCATTTTTGACGGCTCAACCGTCATGGACATAGGAGTATAATAGCCATAATCGTAATCGTATGTACCATCGAAGCTGTCCCCGCAATAGTAGGTTAAGCTCTGCATATTACTGATAGCCGTATTAAGCTCTTTTATGAGCTTATCAACTGCCAGTTTAAAGTCCAGATTTTCACACAGCTCCTGGGCATTATTTTCCTTAAAGATGTTTTCAACCTTTCCTGAACAGGAGGCAATCTTTGGTTTACGAGAAAATGAAATAGGTTGCCTCATACTGGCAGATCTATCCACAACAATGGCCAGAATATCAACGTCCGACATCGTCTTACAGGTATTATCACCGGCGTTACAACTTGTCATTTCTCCCGTATCTTTTGCGTATCCATTTGAACGGGCCAATGCATCAAACTCTTCAGCAGTTTGAGCCTGCTTCAATACCGTAGGAAGGCCTCCATTATCATCAAGCTGAACCTTTATATGTCCTTTTAACTTAACCTCCATTTCACCAGCGGACGCAATCGAGTCCGCCATATTACAGGTAACATTTGTTTCGCGGTAATCCTTCTTTTCGCAATCAACAATGGTGTTATAGAAGTTATAGATGGACTTTGTTGTTTCACCCTCAATCACATTTCCGTTTTCATCAACGTCCGAGACCGTACATTCGCGGTACTGGTAATTTGAATTGATGTCACCAAACCATCCCTTACCGCACGATTTCATACAATCACCACCATCATCAACCAACTGGAAGACGCTAAGCGCAACGGTTTCTGCGGCGCAACTATTCATCAGGGGTTCGGCACAATTATCAAGAGAGTACCGTTTAATCCCATTAACATCACTGACCAGTCTGATGGTACTACATTCGGTTACATCTTTAAGCTCCTCGCTATCGTTTGCGACAATCGGGTTGCTAATCGTGCTGTTATCATCTTTAACGCCGGAACATTCGATAATACGTTTTGTTGCCTCTTCGGCAGAGACCTGCTCACATTGCCCCGTAAGTTTATCACAGAACACCTGTTTGCGCGGATCAACTGCCAAGTTTTTCAATTTATCAAGCCAGTCAACATTGCTGCCATCTCTTAATGACCATTCGATAACAACATCTTCTTCCTGCTTGGGGTCGGTACAGGTATTGGATATTTCGACCCAATCACCTTGGGTAAGTATCTCTTTTTGTCCCGGTTCATTGTCCAGCTTCTTGGCGGTAACGCTTTCGATTTCACGGCGGTTGATAATCGCTCCAACCTTACCCGGAGGGCAGCTTTGTGTTTCATATTCATAGTTTTTGTAAACATGGGTTGTCTGACTATCGGCAATGATTTTTGCCTCAAGAACAACAACCGGCGAATTTTCAAAAATTTCGGGATTGCCTGAAACGTCTGCTTCACAAGATGCCGGCACATCAACCGCTGCGCCGCTACGATAATATCCGACGGAGTCTGCACCATAACGCTCAACCAGCGCCTCACGGATTTTCTCCGTGGTGGCTCCTTCGCTTAAATAGCCAAGCCCGTTGATTTTATCTTTTTTAAGATAGGCATACATACCGGCATTACCGGAACACAGACCAACCCCGACCGTTTCGGACTGCGTCAAAGCAAAACCTCCCCCGGTAATCAGGGCGTTATAAGCTTCATCCGATGTTACGCCGCCCGCGTCAAAAATCTCTTGCACCAATACTTGAACACGTGCGAGCTCGTTTTCCAGAGTTTGTGACATGGATGCGGCTGTAATTTCCTCAACACTCGCCTGAGTAATGCGCGTCTGACGGTTGGATGCCCGTTTATCACCGGGCAAACAGGCCACAATAAAAATTGATAAAAGAAATAATATCAATACTCTAGATGACATTTTAACCATAGCTAGCCCCATCTTTCGCGCGAATCAGATACAATAAGTTACAACCTTTGTATTTACATAAAATTTTAGCATATTTTTCGTTAATTTTCACTTACTTTCATGCAGTTACACATCCCACATTTACAAGCCTCCCCTTTTTAGTATAAAAGGAGTCCTTGCATAACACAATGCGCTTGAGTATAAATGACGAACCATAACAAATCCTTTATAACGAAAAGGTTGATACCACAATGAATTGGCTTACCAGCTTTGTCCGCCCAAAAATCCGGGCTCTTGTACAAAAAGACACACCGGATAATCTGTGGGAAAAATGCCCCAGCTGCGGCGGCATGCTTTTTCACCGCGATCTGACCAAAAGTTTGAATGTTTGCCACCATTGTGGCCACCATTTGCGCCTTCCTATTGAGGAGCGTCTGCAAAGTCTGTTTGATGATGGCCGCTATACCGAAGTAGCCGTTCCGGCCGTTGTTCAGGATCCATTGAAATTCAAAGACCAGAAACGCTATACTGACCGTATCAAAGATGCCAAAAGCAAAACAAAACGCGATGATGTCGTTATTGTTGCCAAAGGTAATATCAAGGGCAACCCAACCGTTATTGCCGCCTTCAACTTTGCTTATATGGGCGGATCAATGGGCATGGCCGTCGGTAATGCACTGGTTAAAGCCGCTGAAACAGCCGTTGAAACAAAATCGGCTCTTATTGCCATCCCTTCATCGGGTGGCGCACGCATGCAAGAGGGAATTTTATCCCTGATGCAAATGCCGCGTTCGATTATCGCCGTGGACATGGTTAAAGAAGCCGGCCTGCCCTATATCGTGCTATTGACTGACCCGACAACGGGCGGCGTTTCCGCTTCGTTTGCCATGGTAGGCGACATCCATATTGCCGAACCGGGCGCCCAGATTGGTTTTGCCGGTAAACGCGTCATTCAGGAAACCATTCGCGAACAACTGCCCGATGGCTTTCAGACAGCCGAATATCTGATGGAACACGGCATGGTCGACATGGTCATCCACCGTAAAGATTTGCCGCGTGAAATCGGAAAAATACTGGGAATTTTAATGAAAACGCCATTCGGTTCCGAAGTAATGGCGCTGGAAAGCAAATAATCAGAGCAAAAGGAATAGCATCATGACGATAATGCCTGACCACTGGATACGTGAGCAATCGCTGGAAAATGGCATGATTACGCCATTTGTTGAAAAACAGAAGCGTGATGGTTGTGTGTCGTACGGCCTATCCTCTTTCGGTTATGACGCCCGTCTGGCTCCGGAGTTCAAGATTTTCACCAATGTCGACAATGCCATTATTGATCCCAAGGATTTTCAGGAAAGCACTTTTGTCGACCGTAAAGGCGATTACTGCATTATTCCGCCGAACTCCTTTGTTTTATCGACCACTATCGAAGTCTTTAAAATTCCGAACGACGTGCTGGTTCTGTGCATCGGAAAAAGCACCTATGCACGGTGCGGTTTAATTGTCAACGTCACCCCTATCGAGCCCGGCTGGGAAGGCCAGATTACGCTGGAAATCTCCAACACGACCCCGCTACCGGCCAAAGTGTACGCCAATGAGGGCATTGCCCAGTTCCTTTTCTTTAAAGGAGCGTCAGCCTGTGAGATATCCTATGCCGACAGGGCAGGCAAATATATGGGACAACGCGGCACGACGACGGCGCGACTGTAATCCCATTCATGTATAATTCTATTATTTACAAATAACGCGAGTATAATTCTATGGATAAGATTCGTATCATCGGCGGCAACATGCTTAACGGTACTATTCCCGTCAGCGGTGCCAAAAATGCCACCCTTCCCCTGATGTGTGCCACTTTGCTGACTGAAGAGACGCTGACACTGGAAAACGTGCCGGATTTGGCCGACATTAAAACACTTATCCGCCTGCTTGGTTCGCTCGGCACACATGTCGAGATTGACGGTGATGCCACAGCCAAAGCCGATATTGGCCGCGTTATCCATTTTACCAGTGCCGACATTAACAATCCGATTGCCCACTATGATTTGGTTAAACAGATGCGCGCCAGCGTTCTGGTTCTGGGGCCTATGCTTGCCCGTTTGGGACATGCCAAAGTATCCCTTCCGGGTGGTTGTGCCATCGGGGCACGGCCGGTTGACCTGCATATTGACGGTTTGACCGCCATGGGCGCCAATATCACGATTGAAGACGGCTATATTGTTGCCAGCGCACCCGAGGGTCTAAAAGGCTGCAAATTCCATTTTCCCAAAGTATCAGTCGGCGCAACCGAAAACCTGATGATGGCCGCTTCCTTGGCAAAAGGAGAAACTGTTCTAACCAATGTTGCCCGTGAACCGGAGATTGTTGATTTAGGACAGTGTCTAATGGCCATGGGTGCCAAGATTGAAGGATTGGGAACCGATAAACTGACTATTCAAGGAGTCGAAAAGCTTCATGGTGCGCACCACCGCGTGGTCTGTGACCGCATCGAAGCCGGAACCTATGCCATTGCCGTGGCCATGACGGGCGGTGAGGTTCTTTTAAAAGGCGCAAATATGTGCCTATTCAAAGCGACGGCGGAAAAACTGAAAGAAGCCGGCGTTACGTTGAAACAGGAAGAAAACGGCCTGCGCGTTTCGCGTGACCCGAAAGTGCCGTTGAAACCGTTTGATGCCATGACCGAACCGTTTCCGGGATTTGCCACCGACTTACAGGCACAAATGATGACCCTGCTGTGCATTGCCGAAGGTGCGGGCATGATTACCGAAACGATTTTTGAAAACCGCTTCATGCATGTGCCGGAACTAATGCGTTTGGGTGCCAATATCACCATTCACAACTCTTCGGCTCTGGTACGCGGCGTCAAACAGCTCAAAGGGGCGCCGGTGATGGCCACCGATTTACGCGCTTCTGTGTCACTGGTTCTGGCAGGGCTGGTTGCCAATGGTGAGACTACCGTTGACCGCATTTATCACCTTGACCGCGGTTACGAGCGGATTGAAGAAAAATTGCGTGCCTGCGGTGCCAATATCGAGCGAATTCACGGATAGCCTTGCTTTTTCTTAAAGAAAAGAGTAAAACAATCTCCATTGAAACAAATTTGGAGTATATATCTGCATGTCAAAAGAAGATTTAATGGAATTTGAAGGCGTTGTTCAGGAACTTCTTCCCAATGCCATGTTCCGCGTTGAATTAAGCAACGGGCACGTTGTAATTGCCCACACATCAGGAAAAATGCGTAAAAACCGCATCCGTATCCTGAGCGGCGATAAAGTAACCGTGGAAATGACCCCGTATGATTTGACCAAAGGTCGCATCACCTTCCGCCATAAATAAAGGCACCTAGGAATGACAGACCATTCCCCCTCTTACCCGCTTTTACTCGGCTCCGGATCGCCGCGCCGCAAGGATTTGCTGGCACAGTTTGGCGTTGTCCCTGATATTATCCAATCGGCAGATATTGACGAAACCCCGTATACCAATGAAAATCCGCGAAAGTATGTTCTGCGTATGGCAGTGGAAAAAAATGCCCCTTTACGTGAGACCAACACTACACATCTTATCCTGACCGGAGACACCACTGTTGTCGTGGGCAAACGTATTTTCGGCAAACCGGAAAACGAAACCGAAGCACGGCACATGATTGAAACGCTTTCGGGACGCACTCATCATGTAATGACAGCTATATGCCTTACCTCACCGGATGGCCGCATTTCTACGCGCTTGTCGGACTCGAAAGTTACTGTCAAACGCCTGTCACAGGGCGAAATTGACCATTTTATGGCCAGCGGCGAATGGAACGGCAAAGCTGGTGCTTATGCCATTCAGGGGCTAATGGGTGCCTACATCCGCCGCATCAGCGGTTCGTTCACCGGTGTTGTCGGCCTGCCCTGTTTTGAAACCAATCAGCTTTTGACAGGCTTCGGGTATTTC
>QKJH01000094.1 GCA_003250865.1 Alphaproteobacteria bacterium
TTTCTTCTGTTAGCGGGGTGATGATGTCACCTTGTGCACTGCGGTTTGTTACCACATCATAGTTAAAGGCAACCTTTTTACCCAGTCCCAGGAAGTCACCATCAGATACGACAACCATCGCGGCATCGCCGTTGCTATCCAAAATAATGTCGTGGATTTTGCCGATGCGCTCGCCATTCGTGTTGAACAACGGTTCACCTAACATACCGGCCGCTGTCTGGCGGTATTCAACATTGACCAGTTTTACATCCGCAGACGGATCTTGGCCGATAATGGTGGTTTTAATGTCCTGATAGGCTTCTTTCGTGGCTTCGGAAACATCTTCGGCCGTATCGGAAACGGTATCTTTGGTTTTGTTCCATGTTTTCTTCATATCGCCTTTCGGTGCAGTCTTGGTATGTTCCATTTCCTGCATGGTTTGCGGTGTGCTGGCAGAATTATCCTTCATCTCGGCCATTGCAGGGGCAGCACCCATAATCGCAATCAGCGATACAGCGCTCAATAATGTTTTCTTCATGGTGTTTCTCCTTTCATTGTTGAAACAATTGTAGTGAGTGTTTTCATGTCTTGCGGGGGTACTTACGCAAAGGGTAAGTCAATCGTTCCAAAAAAAATGGATCGGTGTGAGGGCCGATCCAAAGGTGCGGGGTGCAGGTAGATTGTCCCCGAAAGAGATGAGTGGTGAGTTTTAGGAGTGGTTTATTATTTATGTCCTTTCGTTGTGTCCTTGTGCGTCCTTATGCATGTTCGCGGATGTCTATACGATCGAATTTTCCAACACTGCGCTCGACCCGGCTCTTCAAATCCGGTAATTCGGTGAGCAAGTCAATCAGATAGGTGTCAAAAGCATCATGTTCATTATCCAGACGGTGCTTGCGGGCTTCAATAACCAGAACATCCGAAGCACGTTTGCCGTTACGGTAGTCTTTTTTCAAAAACATATCCGCAATAAGCGGGTGTGAGATGCCGGTTACTTTTCTGGGTAAGTCTAACATCGCTTGGTCCTTTCGTTTGTGGCAGAACGCCGTTGCTGAGTAAAAGGTAATACGGGTGTGAGAACCGTATCGGTGGTGTGTAACAAGGATTAATGTAAGCGTGTTTTGTAACCGGAAAATGGCTGAATTGTTTCTATTTTGAAAAGAATTGTTTCAAAATTGTAACGGTGTATTTTTCGGACGATTTTCATGGAACTAAATGCGTGCATCCCTGTTTGTTGCGTAGGTATAACCATAGGACAAGGAGCTGCGACTATGAATGACATGTCACTGTATCAGGAAAACAGAGAACTGGAAAAACTGATTAACCTTAACCACGATGCCTGCAAGTTTTACGAGATTGCCAAAGACAAGGCTACAAACCCTCAGGTGGTTCAAACCTTCCGCAATATGGAGGGCTTGCATAATGGCATTATTGTCGATATTCAACAACGCGCCCGCTCCAATGGGGGGGACATTATTATTCCGGAAAAAACCATATTGGGAGCAGCGCATATCTTTTGGGCAAAACTGATAGCCACAATCGGTAACGATGTTGACGAGGTTCTGGTGGCTCAACTGGAAGAGGCCGAAGAACATTGTCTGTTTTCGATGGAATACATTATCGAGAAAGGGACTATTTCACCATCAACACAAACCATGCTTCATAACGAAATGATTGGACTGCGCAAAGGGTATTCTTATATGAAAGCATTGAAAGAATGTATGATGCCCGCATGATGTCCTTGTGCCGGAGGGCGCAAGACACGATGCTTTCATTAAAAGGCCGCCTTTGCCCTGAGGCGGCCTTTTTTCTTGGGAACCAATCTGCAGAGTGACACGTAGGCTTACTTGTGTTTAACGCCAATAAAAAGGAGTTTTCAATGACAAAGAAGACCAAGAAAAAGATTTTACATGATACATCCGCAGCCATCTTGGCGGTAATGTTGGGACTGACGGTTGCCGCTTGTGGCACTTCGCGCACCGAACGTACACTTAGCGGAGCCGGTATCGGTGCCGGCGCAGGGGCTCTGGCCGGAGCGGTAACAGGAGGCAGCGGTACAACCGGCGCAGTTATCGGCGGCGTGATTGGCGGTGCAACCGGTGCCATGACAGACGAAAACGATATTAACTTGGAACGCTAGTTAATTACGGATGGGCGGAACTAACTAGCGGTTTTGCCGCAGAACATATAACCAACCCCGCGCACGGTTTTGATAATGGTTGGCGATTTTGTATCGTCGCCCAGCTTCTTACGCAGGCGGGCAATTTGAATGTCAATGGAACGGTCATACACGTCAAAACGGCCGTCGCGCGTCAAATCAAACAGATGTTGGCGGGATAGGGCACGGTTGGCGGATAGGATAAGAGCTTCGAGTAGTTTGAATTCACCTGTTGTCAAATCAGCTGACTCGTTCTTGGGAGTAAATAGCTGAAACTGGGTTCTATCCAAAACCCAACCGTCCGCAAATTCAATTTTCTCCCTATCCTTCATGGAAGAGGGGGAAGAAGCGGAAGATGCCGTTTGGGTAACAGCATTCATCCGGCGTAACACCGCCTTGACCCGTGCGGAAAGTTCCCGCATCTCAAACGGCTTGGTCATATAATCATCCGCTCCCATTTCAAGACAGATGATTTTTTCTGTTGTTTCGGTTTTTCCGGATATAACAATAATAGGCGCTGATGATTTTGCCTGAAACTGTGGAATAAGGGAGAGGCCTTCGCCATCGGGTAAAATCAGATCCAAAAGGATAACATCAATTGTGCCCAGCTCGGCCTTTTCCAGAGCGCTTGCAACGCTGGAAGCGGTTATAACGTTATAACCATCATCTTCCAAATACTGCTGTATAACAGTTTGGAGTCCGGCATCGTCATCAACGCTGAGTATTGTGCCCTTCTTCATTTTTAAGAAGATAGTGTGATTGTTACAAAATTGAAACAAAAATTTTCAAAACTGTTACACGCGTGACAAGAAGGTGTTACGCGGGCGCTTCATATTAAGGGGGTAGCAAACGAAAGGAGCAACACCCATGTTTACAAATTCACAATTGATGCGCGAAGCCGAGGGATTGAAAAAATTTGCCTATCGCCTGTCAAGAAATTCGTTTGATGCCGAAGACCTGCTTCAATCAACCTTGCTAAGGGCTATTGAGAAGAAGCACTTGTTTGATGGCAGCTCGAACCTGTTCAGCTGGACATCAAAAATCATGTATAACCTTTTTGTGACGGATTACCGCCGCAAAACAAAGCACGAAACACAATTTGACCCCGAAAACTATCTCAAACATGAAAGTGTTGAAGCAACACAGGAGGTAAAAATGGAACTGAAAAATGTCAAGCGTGCCATGCAAACACTCTCGGACGATCACAAAGACGTTCTGGTGATGGTATGCGTGAAAGGGTTGCAATATGCCCGGGTTGCCGAAATTTTGGATATTCCGGTCGGAACGGTTCGTTCACGCCTGTCACGGGCACGCGAAGCATTACAATATGCCATGGACAATGTGTCATCAGGGCAAAACAAAGCATTCTATCAAGAGCGGGTACTGTCCATCCCCGAAGCCTATCAGATTGCCGCCCATGCGGCCTGATATGCGCTGGCGTCCTGCTGTCTTGGGAAACGGCTCCCCCGGGAAACCGGCGGTGAGCCGTTTTTTCTGTTAGGCTGCTTTGCGTTTATTCAGGAAAGTGTAGATTTTTTTCTTGAAATCTTCTTCGATAATCGGCTTGGGAAGATAATCGTTCATTCCTGCCTCGATACATTTGTCTTTGTCCCCGACCAGCGCGTGGGCGGTCATACCGATAATCGGTACGGGCGACATACCATTATCCTGTTCAATGGCGCGGATTTTATGACAGGCTGTAAATCCGTCCATTTCCGGCATCTGGACATCCATCAGGATTAAATCATAGTCATGTTCTTCCCATAGTGCGACGGCCTCGATTCCGGTACGGGCTATGTCATATTCGATATTAAGTTCATCCAGAATGTAACTGATAACCACGACGTTACCTTCGTAATCCTCGACAATCAGAATTTTGGTTTTGCCGCCCATTGTTTTACGGATTTTATCACTGATTTTCTTGTCATTGATATTGGGAGAGGGCTGTTTTTTATCAATCATGGAAAGTTTAACGGGCAGGATAAGCGTAAAGGTCGAACCCTTTTCAGGCTCACTGGACAGGAAAATGTCACCGCCCATTAAACGTGCCAGATTGCGCGAGATGGGCAGACCCAGACCTGTACCGCCAAAACGCCGCGAAACCGAGGTGTCGGCTTGCTTAAAGCGCTCAAAAATCATATCGAAATTTTCCGGGAAGATGCCGATTCCGGTATCGGATACTTCAATCCTCAGAACATCATGCCCTTCCTTTGTATCAAATGCGGCTTTGATGGTTACGCCGCCCTGTTCGGTGAATTTGATGGCATTACCAACCAGATTAATCAATACTTGGCGTAACCGTACACGGTCGCCATAAAAGATTTTGTCTTTAAGCTGTTTATAGTCAAAAACAAAGCTGATGCCCTTTTCCGAGGCGCGTAACGCCATGATACTTATAACGCTTTCAAAGATTTCACCCAGGACAAAGTTATCATTATCCAACTCAATCTCGCCGCTGTCGATTTTAGAAAAGTCCAAAATATCGCTAATGAGATCCTTGAGTGTTGACGAGCTGGACATTAGCGTATGAACGAGCTGTTTCTGTTTGTCATCCATATTATCCTGTTTCTTTTGCAGGATTTCGGCAATACCGCTGATAGCGGTCAAAGGCGTGCGAATTTCGTGGCTCATATGAGCCAAAAATTCGGTCTTGGCCTGATTGGCTTCCTCGGCTTGTTGTTTTTCGGCTTTGAGTTTGTCTTGAACTTTTCTCATTGCTGAAATGTCGGTATTGGCACCGACCAATCTGATGGCTTTGCCTTTTTTATCAAATAGGGCTTTTGCGCGCGAGCGTATCCAAATCCAGCGCCCTGATTGGCTGCGCATGCGGTATTCAATGGAAAACTCTGACAACTTGCCTTTCAGATAGTTGTTGATATATTCCAGAACCCGGGCTTTATCCTCGGGATGGACAAGCTTTTTAAAGTCGCTGATTGTGCCGTTAAGAGCCTTTTTTTCATAGCCGAGCATTTCAAAGAAACGGCCTGAATATTCCGTTTTTCCTGTTTTGATGTTCCAGTCGAAAATCCCATCCAGTGTGCCTTCGATTGCCAGGGCAAATCGGTCTTCGGAAAGACGCAACTGGCTTTCCATGTTGGCGCGTTTGGACTGGATATAAAACAAAATGCCGTTAAACGCCAAAACCAAAAAGGTACCGATACCGATGCACAGCAACAGTGTCGTGAAATACCTCCCTTTTTTTTCTTCCAGTAGTTTAATGCGTTCGTTCAGCAGACGGTATTCTTCGCTCAACACCGCTTCGTTGGTGCTTAGAATATTTTCCTTGATACCGGTAATGATTTCGACATCATCCAAAAAAGTACCATTGGTCTTGGGCTTAAAGCGTATAGCCCGTTCTTCCAGCTTTGTGGACAGTTGGGAGATATAGCCTTGAATTTCACCAAGGCGGGTTTGCTGCGAGTCATTATCATTGGTCAGTTCGGTCAGTTTGGCGACTTTGTCGGAAAGAACTGATTTTTGCGACTTATAGCGCTCCAGAAAGGCTTCGTCGCCCGTGATGATGTAGCCGCGTTGCGATGCCAACATTCCCTCGGCCGAAGACGAAAGTTGTTGTGCTTCGATGATAACGTCATGCGCGCGCTTGACCATTAAATCCGTATGTTGGATTTCTTCATCACCTGTCATGAAGTTATAAACCAGTATCCCGGCAAATAAGATAATGATGGTGGTAAAAAT
>QKJH01000042.1 GCA_003250865.1 Alphaproteobacteria bacterium
GCTGTCGGCGGGACATCTCTACTGGTAACCTATGCGGATTTAGTGGTTATCAAATTGACACAGGATTATGGTAGCGGCCCCGTATCCCGTATGCTAACTCTCAGCATTCCCATTTCTTTCATCTTATGGTCAGCCATTGACCCATCTTCTTTGGTTCCCCTCATTAAAACACCTATTGCCGGGGTTGGCATTGTGTTGTCATTGGGTCTTGCCATCTACTTTTTGATGACTCTTAAATCATGCACTACCAGCCTAATTGTCATTAAAAGACTTATCCCAATTGTAATTTTTGGCTATGCTCCCGTCGATGTATTGAACAAGACGGCCATGCTGCATGCTCCCGTTTTACTTGGTCCGCTATATTACGTCCTATTTCAATCACTGGGGGTTTTTATTCTATTATCGGCTTACCTTGTGATTAAGAAACGTCCTATCATTTCCGACTGGTATCCCATCATTCACAACACCAATATCAAACGAAACGCTAAGCTTATGGTTTGTATGATTTGTTTTTTTATTGCCACAATGTTTGGAAAAAATCTGGGCATGCGCTTTACACCTAACCCTGCCTACGTTGTTATCATGATAAAATTTTCACCTTTATGGATTGTGTTAATGAATAAAAAACTTGGTTATGTTGATAATACGGATATTAAAAGCGGTATTGGACTTGTATTTGCTGCCGCATCCATCGTCTTATTTAACCATTTAGCGCAATAGCAGTATAAAACCGAAACAAGAACGAGTAGAACAATGTCTTTTTTATGGGCTTTTTATGGGCTGACCGCCAGTTTATTTCACGCCAGTTACCTTGTTGCCAATCAATATTTAAAATTCCCCGGCTGGGCCGTTATGGTTCTAATGCGTATCGGGATTGTTATTGCCCTGCTTCCCTTCGCCATTACCACCCCTCCTATTCAAGATGTATGGTTTTATGTTGCGGTGTTTGCAACCTCGGTTCTGGCCTTTAACGCCGACAGCCAGATTATGAGTTGCATTAAGGATTTTGGCGCAGGCCCCGTCTCACGCGTGTTTGCCTTGACCATTCCGACATCCTTTGTGCTATGGTCGGTACTCCATCCATCATCCCTCAATCCTTTAATAGAACATCCGGTTGCCGGCAGCGGAGCATTCATTGCCCTGTGCTTGACAACCTATTTTATTTTCGAGCTGAAAAAATGTTCTTTGAGCGTTTCTCTTTTAAAACGCTTTGTTCCCGTTGTCGTTTTATTGTTTGCACCGATTGATATTATCAATAAAACAGCCATGAACCGTGTATGTGAAGATTTGATGACCGGCTCATTTGCCTATATCTTTTTCCAATCCGTTGGTGTTGTCACCATCGTTTTGGTGTGGACCACTCTCAAACATATATTCCGCCGCCATTCATCCGAACAAGAGCACGGTCGACCACAAACATTTGATCTGACCTTGCTTAAAACCGACATTCGCGTTATAAACGGCCGCCGTTTGTTCGTAGGGGTCAGTTCGGTCACTTTCTTTTTCATGGCCTATATGTTCTTTAAAAACCTGGGCATGTCCAAAGCCCTGAATCCCGCCTTTATTACTCTTTTGGTCAGTATGTCCCCCTTTTGGATTATTGTTATCAATAAACTAACTTCCTACAAAGATGGCTCGGACATTAAAAGCGGTATCGGCCTCATTTTCTCGGCGTTAGCGCTGGTTGTATTTGTTACTCTGGCTAAAATGTAGACAAAAAAGAAAGCCCCGGGACGGAGCTTTCTGCAAAAGGACTGTTTCATAAGAAAAACAGTATTCTATTCATTATCAACCGTCTTGTGTAATCCGGTTAATCAGTTCCTGACAGACCGCTTCGGCCTTATCCGTGTCAACCTGACAGGTTCCTGCCGCTTCGTGTCCACCGCCGCCATATTCCAACATCAGTGAACCAATATTGGTTTTTGAAGTGCGGTTGATAATCGATTTGCCCACGGCAAACACCGTATTCTGTTTCATCTTACCCCAGATGATATGCATCGAGATATTGGTCTGAGGATACATGGCATAAATCATGAAACGGTTGCCCGACCAGATGGTTTCCTCGTCCCGCAAATCCAGAACTGCCAGATTATCATGCACGGTGGTACAGCGCTTAATCTGATCCTTGAATTTGTCCTGATGTTCCATAAACAAATCCACGCGCTCCTTGACATCGGGCAGCGCCAAAATATCGTCGATATTGTGGTGGTCACGGCAGTAATCAATCAATTCCATCATCAACTGATAATTGGCGATGCGAAATTCTCGAAATCGCCCAAGCCCTGTGCGAGCATCCATCAAAAAGCTGAGCAGCTCCCACCCTTTTGGATTGAGAATGTCTTCCTTGGTGAACTGAGCCGAATCTGCTTTGTCCACCGCTTCCATCATTTCCTTGGACACATTCTTAAAACGAGATGCGCCGCCGTAATAGTTATATACCACGCGTGCTGCCGAAGGAGCGTGGGCATCAATGATGTAATTGTCAGGCATCGTACCCAGCCGCTCCATTTCCGATTCATGGTGATCAAAGGCCAGATGAACACCTTCGACATACGGTAGGTTGGTAGTAATATCTTTGTCCGTTATTTCTATAATGCCATCCTGCATATCCTTGGGATGTACAAACTTAATTTCATCAATCAAGTCCAATTCTTTAAGCAATACGGCACATATCAACCCATCCATATCCGAACGGGTAATCAAGCGGAATTTATCGGATTGTGTCTGTTCAGCAGTCATTATCACTCTCTCTAGCAATGAAAAACTAATCTAGTTTCGGTTATAAGCGTGAAAAGTTAAAGTCGCTTTAAAAACAAGGGAAAGAGAGCAATTCCGGCATAAAATCCGCCCAAATGTGCCAACCAGGCAATAGCGGTTCCTTCGGCCTGGCCGGGCATTCCCGTCAAGCCCAAAATGATATTGGCAAGCGACCACACAATAACAACGGGAAGGATACCCAACCAACCGGCCTTATACCGCCCCATGCGCTGCATCAGGATAATCACAGCGCCGAAAAGACCACTGATAGCACCGGATGCACCAATAAGCGGCACCGGCGAATAAATATCAAATCCATACTGAAAAAGGATGGAACACAGACCACATAGGATAAAAAACAGAATAAATCGTGCAGAACCCAGAACACGCTCTATGCCCGCGCCCAAAGAAAGCAGCATAGTACTGTTAATAACAAGGTGCAGAAAGCTGCCATGCAATGCCATATAAGACAGCAATGTGCCATAAGCCCCCCAATCCCCTACTCCGGCAGAGGTTAGACGCTCAGGGATAAAGGCTCCGTAAAGAATCAGGTTGTTTGCCATTTCGGGCGGAAGAACCAAAAATTCCATCAGGTAAAACACGGCCAACAGAGTAAGCAAAGCCAACGTGAGCGGCGGCACGTTAAAAAGAGGCTCATTAGTCGGCGGGTTATCGCCTTGCGGAGGTCCAATTATTGTATCATTATCATTCATACGGGCATGATGCCCCAAGTCTTAAAGGCCTACAAGGCAAATTCTGATAAAAATGCTTGCCAAGGCGGGGAAAAATAATTACATTCCCCCCTATCATAAACCATGCTGGTGTAGCTCAGTCGGTAGAGCGGCGCATTCGTAATGCGTAGGTCGTAGGTTCAAGTCCTATCACCAGCACCATTTTTTTCTTTCCCAATACTTCCGAGAGCTTCTGAGAAAGCCTTATATGACCCACCATTCTCTTTTATTTAATATACCTATCATCATAAAAACAATATAAAAATTAACATGTTACAGCATGGCACTAATAGGTATTAAAAAAACTTGTTAATACACACCTTTGGAACTTTCACGAATACTACTAACATCTTTTTTTGGCGGTTGTCCGAAGTGTCTGGTATATTCACGACTAAATTGAGAGATACTTGAATATCCAACCTGCATACAGGCAGTGCTTACATCCATCTTTTTCGATACCATAAGATTACGTGCTTCTTGTAATCGTAGAGCCTTTTGGAACTGCAATGGACTCATCATGGTGACATCTTTGAAATGCTGATGGAATGACGAGGAACTCATACCGGCAATTTGGGCTAAATCCTCTACTTTTACAGGCTCTACGTAGTTTTCTTTCAACCATGAAATTGCTCTGGCTATTTTCTGAGCATAAGAGTCCGTCAATCCGATTTGGGCAATCGAAGAACCAGCAGGACTTCGTAACAAGCGAATAAGAATTTCATCAATAATAAGCGGAGCCAATAAATCACTATCTTCTTCCTGCAGCAATAACTCCATCAAGCGGTTTGCGGATTGCAATATTTTAGGATTACTATTTCCCACATAAATCGGACTAGTATTGGCTGTCCGTTCAAGTCCTGCTGGAAAAACTTTTATTATCAATTCAGCCATTTTTTGTGCATCAAAACTAACAACCAGACAGAGATATGGTTTTTCTTTGCTGGCCTTTACAATACGGGTGGTTACAGGAACCTCTGCCGCATAAACCGACATATGAGATTCATCGTACTCGAAAGTGTTGTCTGATATATATGCAGCTTTTGTACCCTGAGCAACAATACATACCCCAGGGCTAGCAAGTGAGTGAACACTGGTTTCCATTGGTTTAGAACTACGAATAACCCGGAGACAGGGAACAGACAGGTCAAAATAGCCATCATAAGGGGCCATCTTTGCAAGTAATTCCGCAAGTTTGTTCAATTCTGCACTTCCTGAAGAAACTTCTTCTTCTCCAGTATGTGTGAATATTACAATGTCTGAATTATTACTCATTATAATCTTTATCCTCAACATGTTCCATCCATGTTACG
Source organism: Alphaproteobacteria bacterium (assembly GCA_003250865.1). Classification (GTDB taxonomy): domain Bacteria; phylum Pseudomonadota; class Alphaproteobacteria; order Micavibrionales; family SZUA-601; genus SZUA-601. The sequence goes on from QKJH01000042.1 coordinate 4,799, forward strand.
GGCGAACCCTCTTTACTTTCCTGAATGGCGTAATGCATCAATGCCGTTGTATCCGTTGCCCCATGCCAATGTTTGACATTCGGCGGAAAATAAACAATATCGCCGGCACCAATATCCTTGCGTTCTTCGCCTTCGGTTTGTACCCATCCATTACCCGAAACAACCAGCAATGTCTGACCATAGGGGTGCGTATGCCAAGCCGTACGCGCTTTGGGTTCAAACGTAACCAATGCCGTAGAAACCTGTGATGGTTCCGGAGCAGTAAACATGTTATCAATGCGTGCTGTCCCCGTAAAGTAATCGTCCGGACCTTTTGCAGACGGGATGGTTCCCGATTTTATGATTTGTGTTGTCATTGTGACTTCCTTTCCACTTGTAATGTTTGAATTAAGCGGTGCGTCTTGTGCCTGTGCCTGTGTGGACAGTAAAGCCAAAGAGAGCGTCATCGCACTCATTAATAGTATTCTTTTCATATGTTCTCCTTATTCTTGGTTTGCCGTGATTGTGACCCTAACATCACCGAGTTTATTAAACGCTGATAAATCGTCATAACGTCCCAAATAAATTAGGCCATCCGCATAATTGTCATCGTGATAGAAAATTGCCAAATTGCCCCATGGTGCATAATAGGTCAGGTCGCCTGTGGCTGGTTTATGCCCCGAAGGAAGGCCTTTCGTATTCAGCTTTTTGGGCAATGCATGGCTGGCTTTTTCAGTTCCTGCAAAATCACGCAGTTCAAGCGTAAGCGGAAGCAAAGCCATAAAATCCCGTGCAGCAATATTATCCTCTAACAAGGCTGTAATGGTTTTGTTGTTATCAATTGTCAGATTAATCTTCATTGTCTTATCCTCGGCAAATGCCTGCTGACCAAGTGTTACAACCATATAGGCTGCAA
>QKJH01000180.1 GCA_003250865.1 Alphaproteobacteria bacterium
GAAGCAATCAACGGCTTTAATGTGCTGTCAATTTTTCGGGTTTTGTTCATGACGCGGGTGATGGAGCTGTGGCTCCATTTGGCAAACCACCAACCGATAATCAGGATGGCGATAGCCGAGACCAGATTAACACCCATATCCATGACTTTTGGTAAAAGTTCAGCCAAAGTAGGGGAGATGCTATCAAGAAGTTTTTGCGTCTCGCCGGAGATGAAAGAAGCGTTCTCGTCCATAATCTATTCCTCTCGTTGTTTCATAGAATGGAAAACAGAGATTATGATGGACGATTCTTAACGGACTGTCCAGATGAAAGCGGAGCAAAACAGTGCGATAATCAGACGGCTTTCTTTAATTCCGTCAACAGATGCTCTACTTCACGTTTTAGCATTTCCGACTGATTGGACAATACTTCGGAGGAGTCAAGAACCTGCTGTGCCGAAATACCAGTGTCTCCGGCCATTTTACTAACCGAAGAAATATTCTGGGTCACTTCTTTGGCACCGGATGCCGCTTCGTTGGTGTTACGGGCGATTTCTCCGGCGGCGGCGGCTTGTTCTTCGATGGCCGATGAAATGCTGACGGTGGCTTCATTGATGCGGTCAATAATGTCATGAATGCTGGCAATAGCTTTTACGGCGGCATTGGTGACACCTTGCATGGATTCAACCTGTGACGTAATGTCTTCGGTTGCCTTGGCTGTCTGGTTGGCCAGTGATTTTACCTCGCCTGCGACAACAGCAAAGCCTTTACCGGCATCACCGGCACGCGCAGCCTCGATAGTGGCGTTGAGTGCAAGAAGGTTGGTTTTTTCAGCAATATCGTTAATCATTTTTACAACATCACCGATTTCCTGAGCAGCCGTAGAAAGCATCTCGATGGTCTGTGTTGTCTCTTCTGCCTGACAAACGGCTTCGTTGGCAATGCTGGTAGATGTTGCAATCTGTTGTGAAATTTCCTTGACCGAGGCGCTAACTTCCTCGGCGGCGGAGGCCACGGTTTGCATGTTCACCGATGCCTGTTCAGCCGCTGCGGCAACAGAATTAGACAATTGTGATGTTTGGCTGGAAACATGTTTCATTTCCTTTGATGTATGTTCCAACTTGCTGGACGCATTCAAAAAACCATTGACCAGTTCGCCACTTTTTGCGTCAAAATTTTTGGTAATAACCGCAAAAACATCCAGCTTTTTGGCGGTTCCGTCACTGGCATCATTGATGTATGAGGCACCGCGTTCGAATTCTCCTCCTAAACCATCAAGAAGAATTTTACGGTAAAAACGGTTTTCATTAATGGCCTTCATGGTGGCGTTAGACTCGCGGACAAATGCGTCAACACGGTCAAATGTATCGTTGGCTGCATCTATGGCTTTGCCCAGTTCTCCGCTTTCCCGGTTGGGCACAATACGCGCTTCGAAGTCGCCAGTGCCAAATTGTTTCATGCTGTCCGAGAACAGCTTGATTGTCCGATTTGTCGCTTTAAATGCGGAAAAGGCTATGCCGGAAAAAACAAGGCACAGCAGAGCCAAAATCGCAGATACGTCCGAGTTGTTGCTAAACACGAAGTTATTAATTTCAATCCCAAAAACCAGTATAATAATGGCGATAATAGAGAGCTTTAACTTAAAGGTTGAAGAGCCAGGCATTATAATCTTCTCCGTGTTCGGGCTGTATTAAAGAGCGCAGATGGGCATAGGCTTTTTCCATTCCGGCATTGGCATTGCTTTCACTTTGTTCGATTTTGCGCAAAGCGGCATAAAGCGGAACAATAGTGTCGCTGACGAAAACCGGATCGGGTACACGCCTGTTGGAATGATATGCAATAATGTTGCCATTTTTATCAAAGCTTGGGGTCGCGTGTGCAAAGACCCAGTAATGATCGCCGTTTTTACATTTATTGACAACATAGGCAAAAATTTCGTCTCCGCGTTGCAGGTATTCCCAAAAAATTTTGAAAACACAGCGCGGCATGTCGGGATGGCGCAAAATATTGTGCGGTTTGCCGATAATCTCTTCTTCGGTATAACCAGCAATGTCCAAGAAAATCTTGTTACCGTATAGCAAGATTCCTTTTGTATTGGTTTTACTAACAATAAAGTCTTTATTTGAAAAGAAGACTTCTTTTCCTGTTAAAGGCGCGGGGTTCGGCATGGCCGTGGTGTCTCCTTTTTAAAACATCATCATCAGCGAAAATGTACGAAGAAACCCTTAATAAACAGTAATTTTTGTAAAATTCAATCTACGCGTGCCGTGTGATTATCGGCCGGAAATAACATCGCCGACATACTGCATATCCCGCCCGACGCCCTTTACTGTTTCGCAGGCACTCAAGGCAAATGTTCCGGCAATCAAAAGCGAAAGAATCAGAATTTTTTTCATGGTCGTTTCCTTTATATAATTATTCGCTGACAATTTCTTCAAGTGCTTTGCCGGTATTGTGGATATCGCGTCCCATACCTTTTACGGTTTCGCAGGCAGAAAGCGAGAGAACGCTGATAAGAAGCAGTGAAAGAATAACCCAATGTTTCATGATAGAGCCCTGATTGTTAGAGTATGGAAGTGCTATTCGTGATTGTGCCTGCATTTGGCGCAAAAATCAAGGCCTCGGAATCACTCTTGAGGGAATGGGCGATTTTACTTTGATATAGTGGTGGAAATAAACGGCGTGCGAGGGCTTGTTGCTCTCAACGATGATGTTTGCACAGGTCAGTTTTGTGGCTTCCAATGCCGGATTACCGCCGGTTTTTTCAAAGATATTCAAAAGGTGGTTTACCGCCTCCTGCCGTAAACTGCCCCGCTTGGCCCAGGTGGAAAGATGGGTCGTCATAAGCAGGGTTTCCTCCTGTTCAACCGGGGGAAGGGACAGAATGTCGAGTTTTTTGAAATTGTTCAGGCATTCTCTGACATAGTCTTGGCGCAAAACTTTTGGCGTGAATTTTACAACATCGAACTGCTTGCGCAGTGTATCAAATGCTGTTTCAGTGGTTTCGGCGGCATTAGCCTTAAACTCTTTATTATCACCCATTACGCGAATCCTATTTTAACAATGCAGGATGTGGTGACGTTATGGAATTTGTGTAAAAAATGCAAGGAAATAATTATGACCGCGCCTGTCCGGAATAAAAATAGCGTTTGGTAAAAAGCAAAAAGCCACCCGTGAGGAGGTGGCTTTTAAGTGGTGACCGCGCAGGGATTCGAACCCTGGACCTACTGATTAAAAGTCAGTTGCTCTACCGGCTGAGCTACGCGGTCATAAAGGTGTTTGACGACTCAGGCCGTCAAATACCGTGTATGTATGGCGAAAAAGCCCCGATATGTCAACAAAAAGATGATTTTTTTTTGGCTTTTTCTGGCGGGGTCTTCATGTGGTATAAAAAATCAAAGATATAACAGATGGTTGTCACGTACCTCGTCATTCCAGTTGGCACGGCAATTGCATTTTCGGACATGCTTACGGGGGCTTGACCTTTTTAAAAAGCGATATAAATAAAAAAGTTTTTTTGTGGGTTTATTTTTTAAAAAGACTCACGTAGACTGCTTCCAGTCTTTTTTAAGCCTTTTATTATAACCATTTACTAAAGAGTTTTTTGAAAATGAATAATCTTGTACAGAAAATCAAAAACCGGTGGCTGATTGCGGCCTCGGCTGTTGGTGTACACGCCTCTATCGGGTCCGTGTATGCGTGGAGTGTTTTTAACAAACCGTTGGAAGCAGAATTTGGCTGGGCCAAAAATGAAATTGCCATGACATTCAGTCTGGCCATCGTTTTTCTGGGACTGTCGGCCGCAGTTTTGGGACGTTTTGTTGAAAAGAACGGCCCGCGCAAATCCGGTCTGGTTGCCGGTACGTTCTGGGGGCTGGGTCTGATTGGTGCCGGTTTTGCAACCTTGTATGGCAACTTGTATCTGTTGTGGCTGACATACGGTGTTATCGGCGGTATTGGTCTGGGTGTCGGCTATATTACGCCCGTTTCAACTCTGGTTAAATGGTTTCCTGATCGTCGCGGTCTGGCTACGGGTCTGGCCATCATGGGCTTTGGCTTTGGTGCCTTGGCCGGTGCGCCCGTGTTCAACTTTTTGATTGAACATATCGGCATTCACCAAACATTCTGGATTATCGGTGTTGCCTATATGGTTATCATGTATGTGTCGGCCCTGTATCTGGAAAAACCGCCCGAAGGCTGGATGCCTACCGGTATGGCTGCCGCCATTGATAGCGGTAAAAAGAAAATCAAACGCGACATCAGCCAGCTTCTTGCTAATGAAGCAGCCAAAACAATGCCGTTTTACGGTTTGTGGCTGATTATGTTCATCAATATCAGCTGTGGTATCGCCCTGATTTATTCGGCTTCCCCGCTGGCTCAGGAAAGCATCGGCCTGTCGGCTGTCGAAGCGGCCGCCGTTGTCGGCATGATGTCGCTGTTTAACGGTCTGGGTCGTTTGGGCTGGGCTTCGGCTTCGGATGTTCTGGGGCGTCCGATGACCTATGTCATCTTCTTTGTGCTGCAAATCGGTGCCTTTGCGCTGTTACCAAATATCGGCAGCGTTATCCTGTTCCAGTTTGTTCTGTATCTTATCCTGACCTGTTACGGCGGCGGCTTTGCTACATTGCCGGCTTATATCGGTGACTTGTTTGGAACAAAACAACTTGGCGCTATTCACGGCTATGTTCTGACCGCATGGTCGGCCGCCGGTCTGGCCGGACCGCAATTGATTGCTTATGTCCGCACGACAACCGGAAGCTATACGGCATCCATGTATATCTTTGCGGCTATCTTTGTGGTGGCGCTGATCATCTCGCTGTTGATGCGTAACTATGTTATCAAGGAGCACCGCCGGATGATTCTGGAAAGCGAAAAAGAAATCGAAGAGGAAATGGTGCACGAAGCCATCTAATATTTCCTCTGATTGACAAGCAAAAACGCCCGTGTTTTACGGGCGTTTTTTTGTGAAAATGCCGCACATATGAACGCCCTGTTTTAACCGTCCGCTGACACGAAGACCCAAATTATACGAACGTTGTAGCGTAAATCCCTGTTCGGTGAGAAGTGAAGTCCACTCATCAAAGCTGTAATGCTGGCCCGTCCATGGCATGTGGGCGTTGTTGACATTGACCAGCCAGTCATTGGCAATAATGAACTCCCAACGTTGCTGTTTGCTCAGCGCATAAAAGCGGTGGGTTAAATCGGCATCGGTGCGGATGCCGTAATTCGTGCGGTTGTTTTCAATCGTTTTCTCATCGGGGGCGTTTTGGCTAAAGGTTTCCTCCCACAAGACCAGCATGCCGTCTTCGGTCAACATTTCCGAGGCATTGGCAAAGGCGCGGCGGATATGGTCAAGTGATTCAAAGTGGTGCAGGCTGAAGCGGAAATGCACGCAGTCGACTTTTTCCGTGACAGGAAATTCACTTGCCGTTGGTGAAACCTGAAGATAGGTACCGCGGTTTTTATCGTGGAAATGGCTTTGCTGGGGGACAATGTCGATGGCGTAAAATTGCTCAATCTGCGGGTATTTGCGCATATAGAAATTGATGGCACCGTGCTTGTTGGCACCGATATCGGCAAAACGGCGCACGGTTGACAGGTCGATGATGTCCAGCGGATCGGTTTCGGTTGATTTTACGGCCTGTTTCTGATGGGCAATAAAGATACGGTTACAATTCTGTCTGACAGTATCATAATCGCCTGAGCG
>QKJH01000066.1 GCA_003250865.1 Alphaproteobacteria bacterium
GTCAACCGAACCGGCCATGGTTGAAGTCGGGGAGGAGTGACGGTAGAAGCGGAATGTCATATCCTGTGCTTCACCCAACGTATCATACACGCGCATGGTACGAGAGAAGTGAGAACTTTCTGTACCGGAGAGCGGATAGATGTATGGGGTTTCGTTTTCATCCAGGTTCAGCGCGATTTCAGCTTGGGTTGTCGGACGGGTAACACCACCAAGGAATGCCACGTTAATCGGTACCAAAGAGCTGATATCAGCACTGGCACCCGGTACGTTACCGTTGGCATCCAGCGGCCACCCCATCAGGTACTTGCCGGCCGTGTTAACCAGATAACCCTGCTGATCCTCGGTAAAGGCACCTGCACGGGTATAGCTGGGTTCGGTCAAATCCGAGCTTTCAGCTGAGTCGGATACAACGAAGAAACCGTTACCTGACAAAGCCAAATCCGTTGTTGAACGGGATTGCTGGATAATACCCTGTTGGTCGATACGCTGCTGCGTGCTGGCGCGAACGGCACCCGGCGCATAAGCGGTTGAACGTGTTTGTGCGGTAATCAATGAAGAAAAGGCCGCTTCGGAACGTTTGTAACCAATGGTATTAACATTGGCAATGTTATCCGAAATCATGCCCATTGCTTGCGATTGTGCACTTAGTGCCGACACACCGGCGAAGAGAGCTCCGTATAAACTCATTGTCTTTCTCCTTTATAATTAACTTTTAACTGACAAGACGGTATCGATACCGATAATCATGTCTTGAATACGTAACATGACAGTACCGTCGACTACTTCGACCCCGTCAATAGTGCCGGAAACCATCGTTCCGGTTTGAATAGATTCTTCCTCGTTGTCTACAGCACCAACTTCTACCGTGTAGATGCCGCTTTCAACGGGGTCACCGTCATTGTCAACTCCGTCCCATGTTATTTGGTGTTCGCCGGCGGCTTTCTCGCCATCGGTTGTCCAAAGAACGTTTCCGTCCTGATCGGAAATTGAAATTTTTACTGTTTTTGCGTTTTCTGCGATGTAGTAGCTCAAATCGAGCGGAGTGCTTCCATCAAAATGGAAATTCTGCCCTTCGTAATTGACTTTTTTGCCGATAAATCCGACAGCGCCGTTGATGGTGCTGGCTTGGGATAACGACAATAGGCTTTCGAGTTTTTCGTTTTGGGCAATTTGCTGTTCAACCGATGCGAATTGAACAAGCTGGTTGGTAAAATCTTTTGAGTCCATCGGATTCAAAGGATCCTGGTTTTTAAGCTGTGTGGTCAAAAGGGTCAAAAACTGGTCATAGGTTTGGCCGATGCTGGTTTTGGCTGCTTCATCGGAGATGCCGCTGCCGGTGGCCAGGCCGCCTAATGAAAGATTTGTTGGTGTAACTGTCATTGCATATTACCCTTTCGTTAAACCTTATAATTGACCGAATATTCGCCAATTAGCACATCAGGAGCCAAGGGCATTTCGGTTTCTATGGTGTTATTGTTTTGTGTTGAACCGACACGGTGGTTGCCGTTCTGGTTCTGAGGTGATGTTTGCGCGTTATTGCCGCCATCGTTCAAATGGAACGATAAGTCTCCGGTATGTGCCTGCAGTCCGGCTTCGTTCAACGCTTTTTGCAATTGGTTTGCGTTACGGCTCAGCAGGTTTAGCGTATCGCTGTTATCGGCAAAAACGCTTGCTTTGGCTTTACCGTCTTTTGTCATTTCCAATTTAACATCTACTTTGCCAAGCTCTTCGGGGTGCAGTTTGATGGTGATGCGTGTATCCCCTTTAACGGCGGCTTTGTATATTTGCATCGACACCTGTTGCGCAGCCGGTGTAGTGGTGATGCGCGTCAATGTCGTTGTGCCTTTTAGAATATCGGCTTTGGCATTGGCTTGAATAAGCGTATCAGCCGATTTCAGGGCATCCAATGTATCATCCATCATATCGCCATCGGTTGAATCTGCAGCGGATGGTGTTGCTGTCCCGGTATCGGCATTTGCAGCCAAAGCAGCAGCAAAGCTGGGTTTTGCCGAAGCATTGTTGTTGGCGCTATTGGCAGCTTTGGCAGCTGTTTTATCACCTTTTGCCGAGGCGTCTAATAGTGTGTCGTCACTATCGTCAATATTCTCATTATGCTTGTGTGGTTTGTCCATGTTATCCGTAAGGGATGACGTAGAAGCGTTTGCATTTGAATTAGATAACAAGGTGTTGTCAGTTCCACTTTGAACAGTCTTCGGTGCGGGGACAGCCGCGGCAACAACCGTTGTCTCATTGGTGTTGGAATCGGCATTTTCTTCTTCGTTTTCTTCTCCGGCTAAATCAACAGCAGGAGCTATATTGCCTTCGCCATTTTCCAGTAGAGAATCTGTATTTTCTTCACCGCTATCCGACGGTTCAATAGCGTTCATTGCAGCGGCCAGTTCTGCTTCGCTTACAACGATTTCATTGTTGTCCGTGTCATTACTGTCCAGTGAGGCAGCAATTTTTTCCAGATTGGCAACAATGCGGTTGATAACGGCATTGTTATCCAGCGCTGCTTCGGGCAGGTCGGAATTTGGATTGGCAAATAGCTTTGTCAGCACGACCGGTATGATTATTTTTTTGCCGCCATGCTCAATAATAATGGTGTTATCACTATCGTCCTCTTCACTGACGGCTGTAACATCAATTTCCGGATTGACGATTAAATCACGCAATGTGGATAAGGCTTCAATCTGTTCATCGCTCAACTCAATCTGACCGTTTTCATTCATTTCAAGAATGGCGGCAGAAAGATCTTTTAAGGCAAGCTTGGCATCTTCACTTAATTCAGAAAGCCTGACATCCAGTTCGGCATCGCTTTCTTCACCGGGATTTAAAAATTCTGCAATAGTAACTAAAACCGCATCGCTAGTCGAAAGAAGGGGCCCTGTTTTCTGCGAAGCTTTGTCGGTAATTTGTTGAAGGTCTTCCTGCGTGCTCTGTAAAGCGGTAATACGAGCCAAAATAAAGTCCATGAAGTTCATGGTTTGGTCGGAAGAATTGTCCGTGCTACCGGCAATTTTTTGCGCAAAAGAGTTACCTTGTCCGTTCATACCGGGGACAGCAACCGTAATATTTGATGCGGAATATACCACGTAAACCTCGTATTATCAGGGTTTTCAACAATTTTTCTTCTTTTACCACGTGACTTCTGTCATCAAGTAATGATGCAATCACTGTGCCAAAATTGCTGAGTGGCGACAAAAAATTACGGAAGTTTTTTCAAGGCACGCATTACGGTAATACGGGCGGATACCATGGCGACCAGAACACCGATAATCGGGACAAAGACCAGAGCGAACCATTGCAATGCTGATAATGAATAGTCGGGGAGCAGTGCCTCTTTCACACCGCTGCCGATGAGGGCGGCGCAGGCCAGTGTGATAATGGCCAGTAAAAAGCCGGTACCGCCTGCGACCATGGATAAATGGCCTGATTGGCGTTCAAATTGCGAAGCGATATAGGCATCATCCGCCCCCATGATATGGAGAAGATGCACTTCATCCCGGTGTATGGCCAGACGTGAACGGGCGGCGCCGGATACGGATGAAATGGCCGTGACAATAATAATGAGTCCCAAACCCAGAACGACGAAGCGAATGGATTGTACCAAGGACTGCATGTCTTCCAGCCATTTTTTGTGGGTATCCAGCGAGGCATTGGCAAAAAACTCGGTAGCATTGTTATTGATGGCTTTTATGTCGGTATCTGTCAATTCGGCATTAAGCGTAATGGCCACCAAAGCGGGCAGGGGAATCTCTTTTGATACATTATCAATCCCGAGCCATGGGGCAATCAGGGCATCCATTTCCTCTTGCGAGAGTTTTTGGGCGCTGTCAATAGTATCAATGCCGTTCAACCTGGCAATGAGTTTATCAAAGGCATCTTTCTGTTTGTCTTTTGACATACCGGAGAGGTCGCTGCTGGGAATTTCCAGTGTCGCCTGAAGGGCAAGTCCATCCGTCCAACGTGCGGTGACGGCTGATAGGGCAAAAAACAAAGCAACAATGATGGTAGCCAAATAAACCATCATGGACATGACCCAAACGACAAAGCCTGTACCGCTGCTGCGGTTAAGCGGCAAGTCATAACGTTTGTCCTTACCGCGCAGTTTTATCCAGAATTTTTGCAATTTGGCCAACATGTCGTGCTCTTATCCCCTTCCGTTTGTTCCGGGGATATAATGCAATGTCCCGTCAGACAGGTGAAGCTGGGGATGCCCCAATTCGTGCACCATATTTAGATTGTGGGTGGCTACAACAATTGTTGTTCCCATACGGTTAAGCTCGTCAAACAGATACATCAGGCGCATACCAATCTGATCGTCAAGGTTACCGGTCGGCTCATCCGCCAGCAAGAGACGTGGGCGGTTGATGACAGCGCGAGCAATGGCAATACGCTGTTTCTGGCCACCTGACAAGGTTGGTGGTGTTGATTTCAAATAGTCACCCAGTCCTACCCAGGCAAGCAGCTCGGTTACCTGTTGTTTGATTTCCTGTTCCGGTCGTCCGATAATGCGTAAGGGAAGAGCGACATTATCAAAGGCGCTTAAGTGGTCAAGTAGACGAAAATCCTGAAATACCACACCGACATAGCGCCGTAATTTTATCAGGTCATTACGGCTTTGCTCGTGAATAAGCTTGTTAAACATGGTCAAACGCCCGCGTGTCGGACGGCGACCCATATAGAGTAAATTCATCAAAGATGTTTTCCCCGCACCGGATTTTCCGGTCAAAAAGTGGAACGAGCCCTTGTTGAGGTTGAAGGAAATGTCCTGCAAAACCTCGGGACCGGTACCGTAGCGTAATCCTATATTTTCAAAATGTATCATGCGCCGATTTGCGGGTTAAAAGTAAAATGGGATGTGTGAGTCACTATAGACAAAAAAAGGGGGGCTTTTCAATGGATGATACGTGATAAGACAATAAAATAATAATTGTTGGTTTCATAAAAAAAAGAGCCGTTCGTGACGGCTCTCTCTTTTTTCATGGAACAACACCATCATTACATAGCGGGTTCGGCTTCCCTTTGGAGGATGAGGCGGCCTTCCTCGCGTGCCTCACGGATAGCATCGGCAGTGATGCCCATTTCTTCTTTTTGTTTCAGAAATTCTTTTTGCGTGTCCGTCGAACCATTTTGGGTCGTAATTTCTTTGATTTCCTGTTTTATCGTGGCAAGGGCGTGGAATTCCCGGAACACGGCCTGTGTTTGTTCTTGCTTTTCGAAGGGAAGTTTTGCAATCAACTCTTCCATCGACAAATTTCGCGGTTCTGTACGGCCGGCATCAATATCTTCTTGTTGTATCAATTCGGTCTGTTCTTTGGAAAGAACAGTTCTATTCAGCTTTTCCCCAGTATTTTTAAGGGAGGTGTTAATTTCACGCTCCAAAACACGTAATTCGGGAGCGTCTCCTTTAAGATAAATATTGCTCTGGGCAAGATGTTTTTGCATTTCATTGGTAATGCTTTTTTTCATCTGGAAAAGCTTTTTGCTCCGCGTGCTATATTTGGATTTATCCGATTTCTTATTATATTCTTCAACATCTTCATCGGTCGGCATATAAAGCTTGTTCTGAATTTCCAGGCCCATCATCTCGGCGACTTCCTGAATAATTCGGCGGTCATCGAAAGAACCGGTAGTGCGCATTTTGGTTTTA
>QKJH01000160.1 GCA_003250865.1 Alphaproteobacteria bacterium
AGCACTGCCTTTGCGCATGCAGTTGAAATTCAAATTATTGACAAAACATATGATGAAAACCAAATTCGGTATTCACGTACGCTTCAGTCCGACTTGGATAAAGCAGAAAGCACGCAAACACCATACCATGCTATTAAGCCAACAACACAACCCGTTAAAGCGGTCGCGCCCAAAGCACCACCGCCTAAAACTGCTGTGGAGATTGACCCTGTTTATACAGCGCCGACAAATACAAGCGACTCAACAACCCTGCAAGAAGATTTAGACGAAGGCGTGTTGCCGCCACCAACCGATGATTCGCTATCCATTGATTCGGACAAAACCGTACCGGATAGTCAATCCGCTGTTGAACCAATACAAAAAGCACCCACAGAAAGCGAGAAGCCTGAGGCAACTCCTTCTGTTGAGCAAGTTACTCCGCCCGCAAAGCCTGTAATCATGGAAGACGAAACCTTGGCACCAAGTGAACGTGAGCCCATTCTTTTGGGAAACATGTCTGATGAAAGCCTGAAAAAAGAGCTGGGTATTTCCGATTCTCCCGCAGAAGCAGACATTCAATCCGAAGCAGGAGTAGAAGAAAATTTTACCGATGATGCCGTTATTATCACAGCGCCACCGGCTCACGCTATACCGAACAATTCATTAAACACCATCCAATAAAAAGCCAAGCCGACATAATGTCGGCTTTTTTATTGTTCTTTAGGTGCTGCGGCACGTGTCAAGCGATCATTAATAGCAACCCCCACACCCGTATTGGGTATTGGCATAACGGCAATACTCATAGCCTTAACTTTATCCAAGGCATTTAAATAGGAAAACAGGTTAGAGGCCGCTTCTTCCAAGTCACCAATTAGCGACAGATTCAGTACCGTTCCTTCGGGCATGTCTTTGGCTGCACCATACTCTTCCGATGCCATAAAGGTTATGCGCCCAAAAGCAAGTAAAGCCTCACCTTTCTTGACATCAACAGCATTCAATCGCAATGGCGTCTGTGTTGCATAGTGCCTCTTCAATTGTCCCGGGGCTGTAGGCGAGTTATCTGTAGCCGGATTTTTATAATAGACCTTGGTTTCAAGGACATCTTCAAGCATTTCAACAGTAATGGCTCCGGGTCTCAAAACGGTTACATATTCTCCGCTCAAATCAACAATAGTAGATTCAACGCCAACTTCTGTTTTTCCGGCAGACAGAATTAAATCAACCTTATCGCCCAAACTTTCAAACACCGCAGCAGGAGTCGTGGGACTTACCGTATTGGACAGATTGGCACTGGGAGCAACAAGCGGAACACCGCATGCCTCAATTAATGCCAATGCTATGGGGTGGTCAGGACAACGAACAGAGGGCGTATTCAATCCGGCCAGAGCTAATTGAGATAACGGACAGTCTTTTGCTTTGGGCAAAATCATCGTCAACGGACCCGGCCAAAAACTATCAGCCAAACGGTGAGCCCATGCATTAAACTCAACCAGTTCCATCGCCATATCTTTCCCCGATACATGGGAAATAAGCGGATTAAAACTCGGCCTTCCTTTGGCGGTGTATATACGGGCAACCGCACGGTCATCATAAGCATTTGCAGCTAATCCGTATACGGTTTCTGTCGGCATGGCAACAAGTAGCCCCTTGCGGATAAGCTCAGCTGCCCGACCAATCATCTCGGCATTGGCCGGTACGAGGTTAGATAGCGTCATGACCGTACCTCGCACTCCATCATTATTTCTTCACCGTGATAAACCATACCTATTTTACTAAAACCCAGCTTTGTGTATATTTTTTGCGCGGCTTCCTGCTTAGGATGAACGTCCAGCAACAGCCAGTTTATACGGCTATCTTGCCGAGCACGACTGACAACCTCCTCAACAAGATTAGTACCTATACCCTGCCCTTGCCAATCCGGGTGGACACGCGTTCGTAAAACATAACCGGCAGTGGGAGAGAGCATACGCACACCGCAACATCCGACAATTTGATCATCCTTCTCAGCCACCAAAAAGAAGCCGCCATTATTGCAATAAAATGCCTCAATATCGTTTATGTCAGGACGATGCCATTTTGTCCGGGGATAAATACCCTGAACCTGTTGCGCTATTATATTCAACTGCTGAAGCTGTTCAGCGTCCGAAGTAACGGCATCCCTAAAAGAAACTTTACAACACATTATTCTTCACATTACGTTTTGTTTTTAAAAACGCTTGCACTATATAGGAAAACGCACGATAAAAACTAGAAAAAAATCACGATTATTGAACAAGGTACCCCATCATGAATATCATCGAAGCTGTTAAAACACGCCGCTCCATCAAAAAATTTGACCCCAACCACACTTTATCCGAAACACAAAAGCGTGAATTTATGGAGTTGGCCTTGCTGTCACCGACAGCCTACCACATTCAGCCAAACCGTTTTTTGATTATTGAAGACAAAGCATTAAGAGAGGAAATTCGTCAATTTGCCTGGGATCAGCCACAAATTACCGATTCGTCCCTTTTGCTTGTCCTATGTGCCGACCTGAATGCCTGGCATGCAGACAATGTCAAAAAAAGCTGGCAATCAACAGATGATGGGGTCAAACAATGGATACTCGACCATGTTAAAGAAGATTTTGAGAATAACCCGCAACATCAGCGGGACGAAGCCTTGCGCTCAATTTCCATTGCTGCCGGTCAAATAATGATTACAGCCCGTGCCATGGGACTGGATAGTTGTGCCATAGGCGGTTTTGATTATAATGATGTTGCCCGCCTTATCAACTTGCCGGAAAACTATGTTATTGGCATGCTCCTTCCCATCGGCAAGCGGATTGGCGATCCCTATGCCCGCCATGATATGATTGCATACGACGAAGCCGTAAAAATCAATAGATTTTAGCTAGCAATTCTCGTCCAACCACATTGCAACGCCGTTAATACAAAAACGCAAATCAGACGGGCTTTCCGGATTATCAATAAAAACATGCCCCAAATGTGCTTCGCACGCAGCGCAGACCACTTCGATACGGCGTATTTCATCTTCAAGCGGTGTATCTTCGCGCAATAACACGGATTTTTCGGAAACCGGTGCCGTAAATGACGGCCACCCACATCCGGCATTGAATTGTTGTTCGGTTGAAAAAAGTGGTGTATCGCAACAGATACAATGATAGGTTCCTTCGCCGTAAAACTCGTTAAATTCGCTGGAGAACGGCATCTCCGTTTCGCCGCAGCGACAAACACGGTATTGTTCATCCGTTAATTGGTCTTGCCATTCCTCTTGGGTCTTTTCAATTTCAGCCATAATTCTTATTCCCTAAATATCGTAATAATCCTCAAGCGCAGCATTTACCGCCGCGCCAACAATGACGGCATAAGCAGAAAGAAAAAACCATATCATCAGTACGACAACAGCACCCAGCGAGCCGTACACCTGATTGAACTCGGGAAAAAAGGAAACAAAGCTGGTAAAGCCCCATGAAGACAACAACCACAGGACAGCAGATATAATAGCACCCACCACCATGGAGAGCCAATGCCCTTTTGTCGGTTTACGGGACGGTGCATAACGGAAAAGCAGGGTTAATCCGACAATTACCATCGAGCCGAGCATCGACCATCGAATAAGACCTACCTGCTCCAATACCAGCTCCGGCAAATGAAGTAATCTCATCCCTATAGGCAATGCCACAAGCAAGACAATCGAAACCACCATTAATATAATGCCACCGACAGTAAAACCATACGCTACTACATTTTTATACCACCATGACCGTTTTTCATGCACACGATACACATGATTCATGGCGGCAATTAGCGCTTTAACACCTCTGGCTGCAGACAACATGGCCACAACAAGACCGCCGGCAACCGTATAGCTCAATGACCGAGAAGAAACTGAAACTATGGCTACCAGTTGTTTGTACAAGATGTCATAAGCTTGCTCCGGAAGAAAATCCTGAACCAGCACCATTTGTTTTTGTACATCCCCCGCATCCCATATCAGGCCGTAAAGCGATACCAGTGCCGTCATCGCCGGAAAAACCGACAACAGAGAATAAAAAGCTATTCCTCCGGCAAAAAAGGATAGGCTGTCGCCTTTGACCTTGATAAGGACAAACTTTACGACTGATAGCGCTTTTTCTATTCCTGAGAGTATCTTTTCTTTTGCCATTGCTTTATGTCTTCGTGTAGGCTGGAGTACAATTATTAACTACCTTGTTATAGCAATGCCTTCCCCTAAAGACAAACAGAAATCTGTTGAATCGCGCCGAATGCCCCATATTGAGATTACGCGACTTGGACAACAGGGCGATGGTATGGCAATAATTGATAGCAAGCCCGTCAGTTTTCCCCTTACCATGCCGGGCGACATTATTTCGGCAACGATTGAGTACCAAAGCAAAAACAAATACAGCATATCCAATCTTCAACTGGAAAAATCTGCTTCGTTGCGAAAAAAACCGCCTTGTCCACACCATGCTTCCCTTGAAGCCACAGGGTGCGGAGGATGTTCCTTACAGTTTTTGGATACTCAGACCACCTATCATGATTGGAAATCCGATCTACCCAGACACTGTTTAAGTAAAGCCGGGGTTTCCCTTGATGGTATTGAATTCCGCCCAATGATACAAGCCAATCTGAAAACCAGAAGACGAGCAGTTTTTTCGGCATTTCATACCGGTACTTCCATCTCTCTGGGGTTTTATGAACAAGGCAGCAACCGCGTTGTTGAATGGCAAGAATGTATGGTTATAACGCCGGAGCTTGCGGCAATCAAAGAAACTCTACCTGAAATCCTTCCTTTGATTATGCAGCCGCAAAACAAAGTGCGCATTCATTGCACCGCATTGGAACAACAATCGGACATTGTTTTTATTGCTAATAATCGATTAGATGAGTCTAATATAAATGCCATTCAGCAATGGGCACAAAGCAACGGCCATACGCGTGTTTCGTGGCAAACTTCCGACAAGGCCGCCACACCTCACATTCTGTACGAGGATAAACCTGTTATAAAATCCTGTTATTCTTACTCAGTCCCCCTGCCTTCTGGAAGTTTTCTTCAGCCCAGCAAGGAAGGCGAGCAAGCGCTTATTGATGCTGTATTATACTATCTATCAGATATAACTAATATAAACAGAGCCATGGACTTATTCTGTGGCCTCGGCACATTTACCTTGCCCTTGTACAGGCGCTATCTACCCCTAAAATCCTTGCAAGCATTTGACATTAATGGAGGGGCAATAAAAAACCTTCACCATCTGGCTCAGAAAGAAAATCTGGCCGGGCTTGACGTGCAGCCGCGGGATTTGTTTACCCACCCTGTGACAGCGAGTGAATTAAAACGCATGGACGTTGTTGTTATTGACCCTCCACGAATCGGCGCAAAAGCACAATGCGAACAATTGGCACAATCGCGTGCTCCACACATTGTTATGGTTTCTTGCAATCCGTTGACAATGGCTCGCGATGCCAAAATTTTGTGTGATGGCGGCTATACCCTAAGCTCCGTTACGCCTGTAGATCAGTTTCTGTGGTCTTCACATCTGGAAACTGTTTCCTACTTTACACGGACATAACAAAAGCCCGCCAAAGAAGGCGGGCTTTCATCACATAAAACTAATATATTATACAGCTTGGTCAATCCAT
>QKJH01000025.1 GCA_003250865.1 Alphaproteobacteria bacterium
CCACCCGGACAGGGTGGCAAGCATATTCTTCATTGGGAAAGGCACTGCGGCTTTCGCCATCGTGCGCCTTGATGGTAAAATTCAGGGCGCGCTGAACAATCGGGTCATTGGGTAAATTGTTATTTTTTAAAAGCTCACTGAGCATTTTAATAGTTCTCCCAAGAAAATGATACGCGATGTTTTAGATTAGGACTCGAAGTTGCCAGAAACATACAGGAAGTTTTTGTCTATGAAAAGTAAAAAATGATGAATAAGTAATTTTATTTTTAATGTTATTTATTGCATAAAAGTTAGTTTTAAGTATAAATACAATGGCATAATATGTATATTTAAGGTTGTGGTTTATTTTAATATGGAATCGGGAAGAAGGGTTAATCTTTCCATTCGGATTCTCGCGCCAGATGTTTATAGTCATCATAGCGTCGAACGTTATCGGTTTCCTTGATATTCTGCGAGTCCGGTGTGACGCGATAGGAAGCCGGATTTTCAGTATTATAGAACGCTTCAATCATGGCTAGTAATTGCTGCTTTGCCTGATCAATAATGGGGCCAATCGCTTCATTGGCTTTTTTCGGGATGGTTTTAATCTCCGGAGCTTTATCTTTTTTGGCTTTCAGCTCCCAATGGCTTATGGCTTTTACCGGTTTTTTCTCAACATTACCCAGACCACTTTCCTGTGCTACCAACGCCTCAAGCGGCAATTGTGGCGCGTAACCTGAAACGATGTCTGTCTCACTTGGGAGAGTACCCGTTTTGTAATCGATGATTTCCAAAGATCCGTCGGTATAGCCATCAATACGGTCAACACGTCCATACAGGGTAAAAGGAACACAAGCTTCTTTTATGGTCCATTGTGCTCTTTGTTCTGCGGCTAGCGGTATGATTTTTCCACTGTCATCATCCTGCCGCTTTTTTTGTTCCTCTACGAACCAGACGGCAACTTCTTCAAAAATTGGCCAAAGAGTTGCTTTGGTGGTTTCATCCATCAGGATGGCATCAAACTCTTCTTTTGCAATGGCGGTCAGGTGGTGAAGGTCGAGTGGCTTCCCATCAATAAGGTCACTGACAAACCGTTCCAGAATGGCATGAAAAAGGGTGCCTTTGTCTGCATGTTCGGTGTTGCCGTCAAGTTCATCCAGTTTGCGCAGTTTAAGAATGTGCTTGGCATAGATGCCGTACGGATTCTTCAGCCATTTCTCAATATCTGTAAAGGATAAGCCTGTCGGACGTAAAGATACAGGCGGGCACGGGCAGGGTTCACCGATGGTAATTTTTTCACTTTCGCCAATGGTTTCAAGTTGCTCTGCCAGACTAAGATAACGGCGGTTAAGCAGGCTGTCCGCTTCAAAGTCCAAGCGGCTCAGGACGGTTTCAAGCCGCAAAAGCCAGCGTGATTTGACACTCGGAGCGTTGTCAATCCGGTCGGCGCGGGTCAGATAGACTTCATCGGCGCAAAAACCGTTCATAAAATCATGGGCGGCCAGTCCGATAAAACGATCGGTTGACGGCAATCCGTATGCGGCGCGCATCGGGCGTGACATCCACGGGTCATTCGGGGATTCCGGCGGCCAGTGTCCTTCGTTTAAAGAGGATAGAATAACGGTGTCCGCGGTTAACAGGCGTGATTCAAGCGCCGAAAGAATGGTTACCCTTGGGTGGGCAGGAGTTTTAGGACGAACCGTGCGGTTAAGAACAAGCTGTTGTATCATAGCGGCATAGCCGGAAAAATCGATGGCTATCATGGCTGTGCTTTGATCAAGGAGCTCGGTCAAGGCCAGAGCGGCTGCTTCGCCGTCTTCATTACGCCATAGCCATTCATTACCCGGTTTATCGGCTGTAGTTGCCAGATTTTCCAGTATTTGCACATGGGTCGACAGCCAGTCGGCAAGCGGATAATTCTTGCCCGTATCCAGCATTGCCAGTAAAGGAGATAAGGCATCTTTTATCTTGTCCAGAAAGGTTGTTATTTCCTCAAGCGGGTAGGACTTCTTCTTACCCTCGGCCTCTTTGGCACGATGTTCTGCCGTTTTGTAATAGGATGAAAAATCTTTTTTATAGCGTGATCCGCGCAAGGCATGGGTTTCAAATCGCGCAACTTTGGTATGCCATTGGTCGGAATAATGGCCGCATCGGCATAAGTTGTGTTTGAGCAGAGCCAGAAAAGATACAGCATCCGCAGGGTTGGCAAGAAATGACAGGGACAGGTTGATAAAGCTGCCGAGACCCCATTGCGAGAGCGGTGCACCGGCAGAGTCATTAATAATGATACCCCAGCGTTGCATAATATGGGTTACGCGACGTGCCAGCTTGCGGTCGGGGGTAATCAGCAGCGCCGTTTTGTTTTCGGTTTCCAATGTTTCGCGCAAAATAAGGGCAATAACAGCGGCTTCTTCGCTTTCATCGGCACAATCAATACGGTTTATGCCTTTACATGCCGTATCGGCAGACAGAGTGTTTGTTGCCGAAAGTGTTTGCCATTTATCTGATGTTTCGGCAGGAAGCATCAATTGGGAGACCAGCTTGAGCCGTTCGGTTTTGCGCGGATCTGGCGGTGTAGGCTGAAGCCATTGTATGACGGCACTGCGGTCGGTTTCAATGCTATCGATAATGGTTTTCAACGCTTTTTGCGGATGGGTATCGCCTATCTTATCCCAGCTTTCATCATCCATCAGAGTATCAAGAGAGGGTAAGATAATATAGCCGTTCTCCAGTTCGGCAATAGTACGCAGTAAATCCAGCGCCGCAGGGATGGAGCCGTTAATGCCGGCAGCGATGACAGGGGTTGATGGCGGCGATTTTTGCCATGCTTTGGCTTGTGCCCTAAGCAACTCATCACGGCGCGTGGCGCTATCCACTACATGGTATTCTTCCAGAATTTTACTCCAACCGTGGGTAACAATGTCCAAAAATTCCAGTGTTTTCTGCCAGTGTTCCGAATAGTCTTCCGGTACAAGGTTCTTTAGTTTTTCAAAGTCAATGCCCGCTGTGACGGATTGGTCGATGAAGCTGGCCAAATCTTTGGCCAAAGAGACTGCCTGCGCCATCGGCATTTCCGGATAGGCTGTCATGACATGACGAGCCAATAACAGATTGCGCTGCATTGAGGGCATGGCAGGGCGTAAGTTCAGAACGGTTTCATCGGGCTTGTCCGAGGCCAGCTCGTGCACAATCAGTGTTTCTTCATCCGTATCGGCTTCGCCCAGTGGGATAAGGCGCGGCAATACCATGGCCTTACCGTTGGATAGTTGCAAAAAGGCATTGGCCACGGCGCGGCAGGCGCGGCGGGTCGGCAGGAAAATCCGGATATCGGACAAGGTCAGCGGATTGTCACCAAAACGCTCCCACACACCTTTAACAAGGGTATGGGTGAAGTTATCGGTTGCGTCTATGGTAAACGTTTTTGCCGGCATTGGTTATTTTGTCCCAGAATGTCATTGGTCTTTTCCAAGGATTCGGGGCGGCCGATATGATAGCTTTCCCCGTCATGGATAACACCGTATAATCGTCCTTCGCTCTCCGCTTTTTTCATCAGTTCCAGAAATGACCACGGCGTTTTATTGTCTTTTGAACCTTCAAACAGGCGCGGGTGCACAATCCTGAGGCCGTTAAAGTAATAAGGGGCTTCTTCATGAGCGGCGCGGTTGGTCAGGCGCAGTGTTCCGTCCGAATTGATGTGATAGTCCCCAAGTCCTTCAAAGAAATACCCCTTTTCCTTGGGTTGAAGCATAATCAGCAAATCCATTTTGTCATCATCCCATGCGGCCGCCAGTTTTTGAAGGGCGCTCATGGGCGAGGTTGGGTTTTCAATCCAGATAACATCGGTATTCATGGCATAGAACGGCTCGCTTCCCAGAAAGGGCAGGGCGTTTTTCAATCCGCCGCCGGTTTCCAGAAGTACCTCTTCATAAAGGGTGGTAATGGAGGGAACAACGCGCCGTTCGATATATTCTTTGACGATATGCGGATGGTGGTGCAAATTGACCACCACGTTGTTAACACCGGCTTCTTCCAGATAATCCAGCGCCCAGTCGATAATCGTGCGTCCGCAAACCTGAAGAAAGGGTTTGGGCGTATGTTCGGTAAGCGGCATCATGCGGGTGCCTTTGCCTGCGGCCAAACATATGGCGTACTGGGGGGCGTATTGGGGAATTTTATAATTGTTTTGCGTCACTCAAGAATCCATTTTCTGTTGGTACTTTGGCCAAATGAGGTAATTTCAGCTATTCGTTCATTTTCATTGTGCCCGTGTTTCAGGGTAATCTCAACCCTGTTCTTGGGTGTCAGATAACCCAGTCTTTCCGGCCATTCAATCAAGGTCAATGCGTCACTCAGGCTTTCTTCCAAGCCGATTTCTATAATTTCGTCCTCGGCCTCGGTTTCGGGTAGACGGTATAAATCATAATGATGGATAGCCATGCCGTCCGGTGTTTCATAATGCTGAACCAATGTAAAAGTCGGACTGGGCACAACGGTATCCGCATCACGGCATAGGGCGCGGATAAGGGCTCGGGCAAAAGCTGTCTTTCCTGCACCCAGTGTTCCGTTGAGTAAAATGACGTCCCCTGCCGCTAGCTGCGGTGCCAGTTTTTGCGCTAAGGCGGCGGTTTCTTGTTCGTCTTTGATTGTTATTGTTGTCACGGCTCGTTTCATCCTTTAAAACTATGGTCAGAGTGTAAACAAATTAAACCGTGAATCAAAGTGTGAAATAGCATGAATAATACGGATATTGTCATTATCGGAGCCGGGCCGGTCGGTCTATTTACCGTTTTCCAGTGCGGTATGTTGAAAATGAAGTGTCATGTCGTTGACGGCTTGCCTATGGTTGGCGGGCAATGCAGTGCGCTTTACCCGCAAAAGCCGATTTACGATATTCCGGCGCACCCTGCCATTACCGCGCAGGAGCTGGTTGAAAAGCTGAAACAACAGGCCGCGCCATTCAATCCGACCTATCATCTGGGGCAAACAGTAACCGATGTGGCCAAAACGGCCGAAGGATTTGTTGTAACCACTGACAAAAATACGCAGATTCAGTGTAAAGCTGTTATTTTGGCGGCCGGCGGAGGCTCGTTCGGTCCCAATCGTCCGCCTGTGGATGCGCTGGAGCTGTTCGAAGGTCAATCTGTTTTCTATATGGTGGATGATAAAAACCGCTTTGCCGATAAGCATGTTGTCATTGCCGGTGGTGGCGATAGTGCTGTGGATTGGGCAGTGGAGCTGGCGGACTGTGCTGCTTCGGTGACACTGGTTCATCGCCGTGCCAAATTCCGCGCTGCACCAGACAGCGTGGGTAAGCTGGAAGCAATGTCTGTAAACGGTAAGGTAAAGCTGGAAACGCCCTATACGCTGAAAAGCCTGACAGGCAATAACGGACAGCTGCAATCCGTGACGGTGGCTGATTTGGACGGTAATGAAAAAACACTGGATACGGATTGTCTTCTCGCTTTTTACGGTCTGGCCACGGATGTCAGTGCTATAGAACGCTGGGGCTTGAAAACCGAGAACGGTCACGTACCGATTAATCCGGCAACTTGTGCCACCTCGGTTGATGGCCTCTTTGCCGTAGGGGATATTGCTACCTATAACGGCAAGCTTAAGTTAATCTTGCAGGGCTTTTCCGAAA
>QKJH01000161.1 GCA_003250865.1 Alphaproteobacteria bacterium
GCATATCATTCCGCCTTGGCCGGACATGACGGTTGTGTTTCAATCGCTCTTCCTGTGGCCTCACATGACGTTGCGCGAGAACATCCTGCTGCCGGCGCGTAATCGCGGCCACAGTAATATCGAGCATGAGCTGGATGAGATTGTCGAATTTTTTGACATGCGCCACTTTATCGACAGCTATCCAAATCAGGCATCACTGGGACAGCGCCAGCGCGTGGCCTTGGCGCGTGCCTTTATGCTGAAACCAAAATATATCCTGATGGATGAGATTACTTCATCTCTTGATGTTGAACAGGTGGCCAAAATCCTCACCCGTATTCAGGATTTGCGTGACCGCGGTATCGGTATTTTCATTATTACCCACTTGCTGGGATTTGCCCGTCGCGCGGCTGACCATATCGCTTTTATGGCCGATGGTGTCATTGCCGAAAGTGGTAAGCCGAAAATACTGGACAACCCCGAAACAAAACGCCTTAAACAGTTTGTTTCCGTGATTGAAGAAGCCAGCTAAGACTACTTCCACACCCTTATGATTCATAGTTTGGTAAGGTTTCCTAAGCCGAATCTTAAGACTTTCCGTGTAAGAATCGGAGTCCGCTTTGGGAAACAGTCCATTCCTTAAATCGGAGTAAAAGGCCAACATCAGGCAAGAGGGACTTTAGGGGTTGTTTCAAAACAACAGGAAAACGTGGTGCAGGGTATCCCCTTGGCCACGTTTTTTTTATGACCATTAAACCAGTTGTTAAAATAGTCCGCTTACACTACTTTTACCCTATATTCTATTATATTTTGAAAGCGCCATTGAATGAACACAGCTGAAATTTTTAAAACCACGTCTGAAAACTGGGAAGAACTGATGGCTCTATTTGATCGGTCTCTTAGCTCGGTTAGGAGCTTTAGTGAAGAAGAATGGGACAAGCTCCATACCTGCCTTCAAACCCATTCCTATCCGAAATACGACACGTTTGCCTACAAAAAAGATGGCAAAATCATTGCCTATATCAGCTATTACGATAGCAAGATTGAAATGTTGTATGTCCTGCCGGAATACATGAATCAAGGCATCGGACAAACGCTAATTCGGTATGTTATCGACTATTACAAAGAAACCATGATTATCGGCGTGAATAAAAACAACCATATTGCCATGCATATCTATAAAAAGATGGGGTTTGTATCATACGATGAAAAAGACTATGACATTTCCGGCGTTTATTCCCCACACTATTTAATGCGCCGCGAATACACGGAATCCTGACCATTTAAACTAAAAACAAAAAAAAGACCGGAACAGTTTCCCGTTCCGGCTCAAGGTTCTTCAGGGGTTGAAGACAGTTACGATGCGTTTTTCTTAATTGACCTGACGACGCAAGAAGGCAGGTATATCAAGATCATCATCTGAATCTTGTGATTGAATCGGTGCTTCATCGCGCGGCGCGCGTACCGACAATGACGGTTGTTCGTTTTCTTCCGGCATGTCCATTTTGCTGTCCGAGCGGGCACCCGTCAGACGTTCAAACAAAGACATCGGTTTTTTGCCTTGTGTCTCTTTCGTTTGCGAAGAAGATACACTAACCGACGGCTCTGCCGTGATAATCGGCGAAGCTGTCAGGCCGGCTGCATCGCGTTCCCGTTTGTTAACGGAAACCGGAGACGGAGGAATAAAGCTGCCGCCCTCATCGGTTTCACCCGACGATTGAGACGAATAGCCTTCCATATCCTGTTGTTCTTCATTTTCGACCAACACATCCAATTCCGGTTCATCTTCTTCGGAATACTGGATTTGCTCCTGCTCCTGAATTTTATGAGCCGCATTACCGGAATAGCTGGGACGCGATGTCATTTCTGTTGCCAGACGTGAAGCACTGCTGACCGGTTGTTGAGTGCTCATGGAACGTGTCTGCTGTGAAGAAGACATGGTTGAGCCGCCGTTATTGGACGATGTATTACCGTTGCCCAAGCCCATGCGCAGACCGCCGAACGTACCGGTTTGACGGCGTTGTTCACCCTGCTGTTGCGGGGCGTTGGCAATCGGGCGGGACTGATGCGCCATGGCATCGGTACGTTGTTGCAATCCTTCACTTGTAGACTTGCGTGCAGATTCAGATTCAATACCCGTGGCCACAACGGAAACACGCATCGAACCTTCAAGGTCTTCGGCAAAGGTCGAACCAAAGATAATATTGGCATTCGGGTCAACTTCGTCACGGATACGATTACAAGCCTCGTCCACTTCGAACAGGGTCATATCGTAACCACCAGTAATATTAACAAGCACACCGCGCGCACCCTGCATCGTGGTATCTTCCAACAGCGGGTTGGAAATGGCGGCTTCGGCGGCTTCGATGGCACGGCGTTCGCCGCTGGCTTCGCCCGTTCCCATCATAGCTTTGCCCATTTCAGCCATTACGGTGCGAATATCGGCAAAATCAAGGTTAATCAGACCCGGCATCACCATCAAATCGGTTACCCCGCGTACGCCGGAGTTCAACACATCATCCGCCATTTTAAAGGCATCGGCAAAGGTGGTTTTCTCATTGGCAACACGGAAGAGATTCTGGTTCGGAATAATCAGCAATGTATCGACATATTGCTGTAGCTCTTCAATGGATTGTTCGGCAATACGCATGCGGTGCTGGCCTTCGAAATGGAAAGGCTTGGTTACCACACCGACTGTCAGGATACCGGCTTCGCGGGCAGCACGGGCAATAACCGGAGCCGCACCTGACCCAGTACCACCGCCCATACCGGCAGTAATAAAGGCCATATTCGAGCCATCAAGATAGCCCATGACATCATCCAGCGCTTCTTCAGCAGCAGCGCGACCAACATCCGGACGTGCGCCGGCACCAAGACCGCGCGTAATGTTTGTACCCAACTGGATTTTGCGATCCGCCAGATTTTTTTGCAACGACTGGGCATCCGTATTACAAACCAGAAACTCTACGCCTTCCAGATTTGTCTGAATCATATTGTTAACAGCGTTACATCCGCCGCCGCCGATACCAACAACCGTAATACGCGGTTTCAATTGGGTATCCTCCTCGGGCATTCTGACGTTGATCATCTATTCCTCCACTCAAATATGTCGATAGGGTGATTCTAACGATTTATTTACTTTTAGACTAGGGGAAAAATGATTCTTTTATTGCTTTTTTTCTAGTTTATTGATTCTTTTCTTAACTTTTAAGAAAGGTAAATTTTCATAATCCTATGAAACACGGTTTTTTGGAATAAAATTCCAAGTTCAAATGAAATCCTTTCGATTCATTGCTGACATTCAATAGAATTACACGACAATTAACCTTTATAAAAGCATCCGCCCTTCCGGTTTCATTTCGGCTCTTTTAATACGCGGCATTTTCCTCTATGAATGAAGCATGACAGACGATTTATTTTCATACCGCAAAGAACCGGATATTGGCACGCGCCTTGAGCAATTGCGTGAACAGGTGCGCTATCACAACACACTTTATTATAATGACGATGCGCCTGAAATTTCGGATGGGGAATATGATACCCTGTTTAAAAAACTCGTCGAGCTGGAAAAACAGCATCCCGAATTGATTACCCCCGACAGTCCTACCCAAACCGTGGGCACAACCGTCAAAAGCAAAGGGTTTGAGAAATACACCCATCAGGTTCCCATGCTTTCTCTGTCCAACGTGTTTTCCCGCGAAGAAGCCGGTGAGTTTCTGGAACGTATCTACCGCTTTTTAGGTAAAACCCCCGATGGCTCCATTGCGCTTGTGGCCGAACCGAAAATCGACGGTTTGTCTTTGGGCATACATTATATAAATGGAGAACTTGTTACAGCCGTGACACGCGGTGACGGCTTTGAAGGCGAAAATGTCACAGCCAATATCCTGACCCTTAATACGGTGCCCAAGCGGTTGCCTGCCCCGTTCCCGCCCCATGTCGAGGTACGCGGCGAAGTCTATATGGACAAAGAGGATTTTCTGACACTCAACGCCGCGCAGGAAGAAGAAGGCAAGAAAGTCTTTGCCAATCCGCGCAATGCGGCTGCGGGCAGCCTGCGCCAACTGGACACGACGATTACGGCAAAACGCCCGTTAAAATTCATCGCCTATGCATTTGGGTATGTCGAGGGCGACCTTCCCAACAACCCCGACAGCCAATCCGGACTGAAACAGGTTATGGAACACTGGGGTTTTACCGGTAACACACCCAGCAAAATTTGCAAAACCCTTGATGACATGATGGATTATTACGAAAACACCATGACAGGCCGTCCCGATATGACTTATGAAATCGACGGCATCGTGTACAAAGTTGATTCACTGGCTTTGCAGGAACGTTTGGGGTTTGTCTCCCGTTCGCCGCGCTGGGCAACCGCTCATAAATTCCCCGCCGAACAGGTGGAAACCGTTATCGAAGAAATAAACATACAAATCGGCCGTACCGGTGTCCTAACCCCTGTGGCCAAGCTTCGCCCCGTTGCGGTTGGCGGTGTCATTGTCTCAAACGCCACCTTGCATAACGAAGATGAAATCGCCCGCAAGGATATCCGCGTTGGCGACACCGTCATTATCCAGCGCGCCGGAGACGTTATCCCGCAGGTGGTTAAAGTTCTGACCGACAAACGCCCTACAAACAGTCAACCCTACACCATGCCCGACACCTGCAAGGAATGCGGATCGCATGCCGTGCGCAAAGAGGGGGAAGTGGCGCGCCGCTGTACCGGCGGACTTATTTGCCCTGCGCAAGCGGTCGAACGCCTCAAGCACTTCGTCTCGCGCGATGCGATGAATATTGACGGGCTAGGGAACAAAATCATTCGTGATTTTTTCAAAGAAGGTCTGATTAAAAACCCCCACGACATATACAAGCTGTCCGAAACCAACGAGACATTGGAAATACCAATAGAAAAACGCGAAGGGTGGGGCGAACTATCACAGAAAAACCTGTTTACCGCCATCGACAACAGCCGGACCATTGATTTGCACCGCTTTATCTTTGCCTTGGGCATCCGGCAGGTCGGCAGCGCCACCGCCAAGCGGCTGGCCAGACACTATAAAACATTCAAGGATTTGCGGCAGGCCTTAACGGGTATGAAACCGACCGATGACAATGAAGCCTATCAGGATTTGATAGCGCTGGACGATATTGGCCCGATGATGGCCGCCGACATGATTGATTTCTTTGCCGAGCAACATAACCGGGATTTGCTGGAGCTGTTGGAAGAGGAAATCACCATTAATCCCGCCGAAGACATTCAGGTTTCAGACTCGCCGATAGCCGGAAAAACCGTTGTTTTTACCGGAAAACTGGAAAAAATGTCGCGTGATGAGGCCAAAGCCACTGCCGAACGGCTGGGTGCCAAAGTGGCCGGTTCCGTTTCGGCCAAAACCGACATGGTCATCGCCGGGGAAGATGCGGGTTCAAAATTGAAAAAGGCCAAGGAGCTGGGCGTAGAAATCTTGACCGAAGAAAATTGGCTTAATCTCGTAAAAATCAACGTTTAGTTAGCGTTTATTAACCAATGGACGGGCATGATAGGTTTGGATTTTTGTATTTGGAATGTTTGACGTAAGGTAGCAGTTTTTTCATGTTTGCGATTATCGGCTATGTTGTTGTGAT
>QKJH01000019.1 GCA_003250865.1 Alphaproteobacteria bacterium
TTTCAAGAACATAAAGCAAATCATCCTGAGAGTGATGAAATTAGCGAAACAGTCAGATTTTCTTCAAGCGAAACAATCGTTGATATTTTATTTGATGAGAATGTTGATTTTTACCACGCTTTTGCGTCTATCCGACCGAGAAGCATGGATCGCGTAGTCAAGCTGTTAAAGGATGATTACACCGGAACCAATGAAAACGTATACACGCATTTTGCCAAACAGATTAAAGCAACGCATGATACAGTTGAAAACGAGCAGGATCTTAATAAAAAGATGGAACTGCGTGCTCATTTGTATAATCAGGTAGATTTGATGGAAAATGTTATCAATACCGTTGGTGGCAATCCCAACCGCAAAGACCTTAACGGTGATACGGTAGGCAGTATTCTTGAGGGAACTTCTTTGTGGAAGCATGAAACAGGAATAGACAAATTTACCTCGAACATGAGAGAGCTTTTGGGCGGACGCCAGCAGCGCAAGCTCGTTAAAGACGGTATGGCTATGCTTAACAAGGCTATGAATTAAAAAAGATTTTATTGAACGCACAATAAAAGGTACCCCGCCCTAGCGCGGGGTATTTTTATATTGACATAATATTAAGGTGTAGATATATTCTGACTCATTAAAATCAAACAGGAGTATAAATAGTGGCTGATAAAACGATAGAAGGCGGCAGACGAGATGATTTCAGAAAAGCCATTTTTCAAGGTGATGTTGAAGAGGTTTTTGCGAAAGGTGTAATCGATCAACAGGCTATCGAGCTTAAAAATTATGTTGATGAACAAACCGGTGAGACGGTCATGACCCGTTTGGTTAAACAGTTCAATGAAACTTGTCGTTATAACCTAGATGAGAGGGACGGGGCAGAATCAAATGGCCATCGTAATAAAGCTAAAAAACAAGCAAATCTTTTGATAGAACTGAAACATGGGTTTGGTTATTCGGACAAAAAGAAAGATACCAATGGCGATAGCCCAAGAAGACTATTACAAGAAAATATTAGATGGCATTCAGACACATTGTTTGTGCGTAATAAAGCTTCTTTTGAGGAGCCGGCTACCAAAATTGGAAAGAAACTGGATTCTTTTTATCAGGCTGCACAATCTAGAAAAGGAAAAAAAACCGCTATATGGCTAGGTGCCGCAATAGTTTATTGTTTTGCATTAGGTTATGGTTTTAGGAACCAGAATAATACGGATAAAGCTAAAAAAGACATTGCCGGTGCGGTCGTGGATTCTACCCATACGTCAGCAGATCATGTTGTTGATGTCTTTACTGCTTCTGTGCAAGGGGATGAATGGAATATTAACAGCTCTGCAGATGACAAAATCCGTGAATTTCAAAGCTATTGCGAAGAAAACGGTATTCGCGTTCAGCCATACTATGAAGATGATGGCGTGTATCTGTCTTATGATGGACAGGGTGATAGGGTATTGCGTTTGAACAGTGCCTATCTCTTGTTCAATGACAATGCTGAAGAAATGATTACAGACGCTGTTGAAATGATTAAGATTGATGCTGGGCTGGTTCATACCCGTCCTACTTTGTAAAGTTTTTACACGTACTCTGGAAAAGTGAATAAAAAAGGATTGAAAATGGAAATTGATTTGTCGGATCGTGATTATCTGGTACACACGCTTTTTAGCGGTGATATTGCGCAAGGCTTGGCCAAATGTTCCGAAGAGGACATTGTATCCTTGAAAAAATTCGTGCACACGGTGGCATTTGGGGGGCAATCCGAACCGACAGGTGAAACGGTGATGACCCGTCTGGCAAAACAGTTCAATGAAACCTGTGCCGATGAGGCTTTTCGCAATGAAGAACCGAAAGCCATCGCCAAGGCCGGTCTGATTGCGGATTATATGGCGCGTTTCCATCACTCTTTCGGTTATCGTCTTAATAAAAAAGATGCAAACGGTGACACGGCTGCCGCGCTGTTAAAACGCAATCGCCACTGGAATGAAGATTCTTTGGCAAAATATGATTTGGGTACGCCTAATGCCCAGTTCAATCAATCCGCCCATACCGTGCATGGCTGGGTTTCCAATAATAAAACAAAAGCCACACATGTTTTGCAAAATCTTATAGGTGGCAAAATGTCGAAACAATATACGAAATACAGTGATTTTGACGAGACCATGCAAAACAATATCGATGCTTTATTTTCCGGTGATGTGGCAGAAATTGTCCACGGTTTTTCACATGACTACCGTGATCAATATCTGACAGAGCTGAAGGGTTTCACATATAAAGGTTTTATGGGGACACAAAAAGGCGAGGGTGCGGGCGAGACCCTGATGACCCGCCTGGTTAAACAGTTCAATGAAGTCTGTGATAGTGACGCTTATATGCGAGGTAATGCCAAGGCAATTAAAAAAGCCACCCTGCAAGCGGCGTTACTTGTTCGGTTAAAAGAAAATTTGGGTTTTAGCCAAACAAAAAAAGATGCAAACGGTGATTCACCAAAGAAACTGCTTCTGGAGAATAGTGTGTGGCAGTCGAGCTCAAGGTTTACCTGCGACAGACTCTCTTTTGAAGAAAAGGAAAGAAAAACAAGAAAATGGCTTGTCAATGCCGCTATCGGGTTGGTCACCGTTTCTGCTGCTATGGCTTTGGTCAAACGCGGTATTGAATATGCCGGTGACTTACGAAAAGGTGAGAAAAAATTTGTTACGCAGTGTGTTAATGATGTTAATCCCCATGAAACGGTTGCTGCTCAAGCAACGTTGAATGTGCTCGTTCAGGACGGGTTAACGGGAGTTACAGAGTTTAATGATTACTGCGTTAAAAACGGTATTTCGATTGAACAGGATAATGATACCACTGATGTGCCGGCTATTCGTTATGACGGTATGTCAGATCGAGTATTGTATATCAGCCGGGAATACCGCAAACAGCAACAGGAAATTCTTGAAACGGCGATTGAAGCGATTAAACAAGACAAAAATGCCGTTCTGTCGTTTTCTTTGACGCTGGATTAATTCGTCATACCCACGGTTTCATTTCATGCAGGTCATCTTCACCTTGACGGGCGCGTAAAAAACGTGTAGCCATATCCACACGAAATTATTTATACGACTTTTGCAAAGGAAAACACATGTTTAATCTTAGCGGTAAAACAGCATTGGTAACAGGCGCTACGGGCGGTATTGGCGGGGCAATTGCCCGCGCATTCCACTCCATGGGTGCAACGGTTGCTTTGTCGGGGCGCCGTGTTGATGCTCTGGAAGCTTTGGCAAAGGAACTGGGCAATGAACGTGTTCATATCGTTCCGTCTGACTTGTCGAGCAATGAAGGCGCACAGAAATTGGCTGATGATGCCATCGCCGCCATGGGCAGTGTCGATATTCTGGTTAATAATGCCGGTCTAACGCGTGATACGCTGGCCATGCGCATGAAAGAAGAAGATTGGCAAAATGTTCTGGACGTTAATTTGACGGCGGCTTTTCGCTTGTCGCAAGCCATGTTACGTCCGATGATGAAGGGACGTTTTGGCCGTATCATCAATATTGCCTCGATCGTCGGGGTAACAGGTAATCCGGGACAATGTAACTATGCCGCTTCGAAAGCCGGCCTTATCGGTATGTCAAAATCCTTGGCGGCCGAAGTGGCCTCTCGCGGAATTACAGTGAACTGTATCGCACCGGGTTTTATTCAAACGGCTATGACCGATGCCTTGAATGACGATCAGAAAGAAACATTATTAAAGAATATCCCTTCGGCTCGCCTTGGCGAATCCGAGGATATTGCGGCGGCCGCTGTCTTTTTGGCCAGCGACGAAGCCGCTTATATCACAGGTCAGACCCTCCACGTTAACGGTGGTATGGCTATGATCTGATAGGGGATTTTATATCCTCACGCTTTAAGGGCTTGACATTTGCCGTGGTTTTATACCTAATACGGTAAGGTTTAAGAACTTTTTGCTTTAACTTTTTCCCGTGTTGTATTATAAACGGCCGGGTTATTATTAAAAACACTAACTTGAAAGGTTTAGTTCAATGAGTGATGTCGCTGAACGCGTTAAAAAAATCGTAGTAGAACATTTAGGCTGTGACGCCGATAAAGTAACCGAAGGTGCAAGCTTTATCGATGATCTGGGCGCAGATAGCCTTGATACGGTTGAATTGGTTATGGCTTTTGAAGAAGAGTTCGGAATCGAAATTCCTGATGACGCTGCAGAAAAAATTCTGACCGTTAAAGACGCCATTTCCTTCATCGAAGAAAGCGTTGCTTAAGGCAGGCTACCTTGATGCAAAGGACATAGAACAAGCCTCATTCCACATAGCAATTTTTATGTGGTTGAGGCTTTTTCAATTATAAAGAGGAAAGATAATGCGCAGAGTTGTTGTTACAGGTATGGGAATTGTATCGCCGCTTGGTGTTGGTGTTGACCATGTATGGTCGCGTTTGACCAACGGTGAAAGCGGTATCCGTAAAATCGAACATTTTGATGTGTCGGATATTGCTTCGAAAGTGGCCGGTGTCGTGCCTTATGGTGACGGTACGGACGGTACGTTTAATCCTGATTTGACAATTGAACAAAAAGAGCAGCGCAAGATGGACAAATTTATCCATTTTGGTTTGGCTGCAACGGATGAAGCTATTCTTGATAGCGGCTGGAAACCGGAAACGGACGAAGATTTCGAACGTACCGGAGTTCTTATCGGTGCCGGTATTGGTGGTTTGCAAACCATTGAGGCAACGGCTTCTTTGATGGCTGAACGCGGTACGCGTCGTATTTCGCCGTTCTTTATTCCGTCCTGTCTTATCAATCTGGTTTCGGGTCATGTTTCCATCAAGTACGGCTACAAAGGGCCGAACCATTCTGTGGTTACAGCTTGTGCCACAGGCACGCACGCCATTGGTGATGCGGCGCGTCTGATTATGTTCGGTGATGCTGATGTGATTGTGGCCGGCGGTGCCGAAAGTGCTGTCTGCCGTTTGGGTGTTGCCGGTTTCTCGGCAGCTCGTGCCCTATCTACCGAATATAACGAAACGCCGGAAAAAGCATCGCGTCCGTTTGACAAAGACCGTGACGGCTTTGTTATCGGTGAAGGAGCAGGTGTAGTTGTCTTGGAAGAGTTGGAACATGCCAAAGCACGCGGTGCCAAAATCTATGCCGAAGTGGTCGGTTATGGTCTGTCGGGTGATGCCCACCATATTACCATGCCGTGTCCGGATGGAACGGGCGGTTACCGTGCCATGAAAGCGGCTTTGCGCAATGCCAACATGCAACCGGATGAAGTCGATTACGTGAATGCTCACGGTACCTCAACGCCAGCCGGTGATGAAATCGAAGCAGGTGCGGTTAAGCGTCTGTTTGAGAAGACGCTGGATAAATTGTCCATGTCTTCGACCAAATCGGCTATCGGTCACTTGCTGGGTGCAGCGGGTGCCGTGGAATCCATCTTTTCTATCATGGCTATTCGTACCGGTATTTTGCCGCCGACCCTTAATCTGGATAATGTTTCCGAAGGATGTGTCGGATTGGATTTGGTACCGAACAAAGCTAAGAAAAAGGATGTCAAAGTGGCATTGTCAAACTCGTTCGGGTTTGGCGGCACGAATGCCTCCCTGATTTTTAAAGCGTACGAAGGTTA
>QKJH01000199.1 GCA_003250865.1 Alphaproteobacteria bacterium
AACGACAGCAGAAAGAGAACTGCTGCAGCTAGCCAGATGATCTTCTTACCGAACCCAGGGCTTAGTTGCTCGATGCTGTTGTCTTGCTTGGGCGGCGGTGAAAGATGCCGCAGAAGAATAAGAGATGCGGCGGCAAGTACTGCCACAGCATAAAAGCTATAGCTGTTCCATAAGAATTTTCTACCCATCGGCAAAGACAAAAGCCATGTGCCGATACTGCCGAAAGCATAGGCAGCACCAAACACAATACCGCGGCGCTGCTGTGGGATGTCAGTTGCCAGCCTGGTCAGATAGCAGCCAGATAGCACCCCGATCGTTACGTTCATTAGCGCTCCGGCCGCGATGATGATTGGTATAGAGGATATAAACACGGCCGCTGCTGCACATACAACCGTGATAACGGTTGCCCAGAAGGGAAGCACCCGCCCGCCCGCGATCAAGGGCCGCTTTGCAAAAAAAAGACCGACAGCGCCGATGCCGGCTGCTTGCAAGACATAGTAAACCCCACAGACCAGCAGATTTACCGTCCCTCCATCCAAAAACTGAAGCAAACGGTAAGCCTGTACAATATATGCTGTGCCTGTCCAAAGAAAACCAAAACCGATCAGCACGGCGAAATAGAGACATTTGTTTTTTTGTTTGGGCATGCCATCGTTCGTCATATTTCGCCTCCTTTCGGCAAATGAATCTTTATTATTTATACCATACAGAGAGCTTTATTCCAAGATTAAAACAGAAAAATGTGGCTACCTAGACTAAAACTATACCGCCGTTTTCACTGCCTGTACTCTTTTCGGACTGTTCATAAATGCATTTCCTATTTATACTTTAACCGGAGGTGAACCATATGGATTCGCAAGCAAAGTGTTTTCCCTATGAGAAAAGCATCGTCATCAATGCGTTATACGACACCATTGAGGCGTTGGGGCTTCGTCTCGACAGATCCAACAGCGCGCGCGGAATGCTGGTCGTTTCTGAACCAAGCCGAACAGGAAGGATCAGAATCACATTAGAGCCCGTCGATCGTACAAACCAGACCATAATAACCATTTATCCAGAAGATGTAGATGAGAGCATTTTTGCTACATGGAACGCTATTATTTTGGATGAGCTTTCTGGGACGATACATCGGGCACGCTGTGCCAAACGAGAAAAATCTGAATAGGAGTAATATATATGAAAAAACTGGTTGCTATGATTTTATGTGTATCTTTGCTAATACTCTCTTTTCCTACGAGCGCAAGTGCAGCGGGGCCGCATGATATCAACGTACTCGCCGGTGAAGGCGGTAAAATTGCTCTGACAGAAGGAGGCCCTCCTGAAAGTGGTAATATTGCGGTTAATGATGGCAGCAATGTAACGCTGTACATTATTCCGGACAGTCATTACTCGATTGAGGATGTCATGGTTGACGATGTGTCTCAAGGGGCGGTTACTCAATATACATTCAACAATGTATCAAGCCCGCATAGCATCAGCGCGACCTTTGCGAGAAACACCAAAACGATAACCGTAGCATCGGTTGTAAACGGAGAAATTCGCGTTAACGGAATGGGTGAAAGCGGTTCCACTGTTACCGTTGATGAAGGGAGCGACGTCAACATCGATGTGCGTCCCAATGCAGGTTATGAAATCGGCAGTGTTACGATAGGCGCTATTACATATAGCCTGGACGGGGAAATTGGGGACAGAACCGGAGAATTCAGCCGAACTGTGACGGCTAATAATAATATCAGCGTGTCAGCCGTGTTCAGGTATGCCCAGCATACGATTACGACTAACGTGGGGCCGAACGGTACTGTCAGCCCCATGAACCCGAAAGTAAACCACGGCAACGACCAGACGTTTACCATCACCCCAAACCCAGGATACAGCATCCGGTCGCTGACAGTAGACGGCAACCCTGCCAGTGTGGATGCACACAATCAGATCACGCTCTTCAACGTCCAAAACGACAGGATGATGTCCGTTGATTTTGCGGAGGTTGTCAATTACACCATCACGACCATTGCCGGCCCAAACGGCTCGATTACTCCCGGTAGCCTGACGGTGGCGCAGGGAGCGGATGTCACTTTTACCATCACGCCGGATCCGGGTTATGCCATAGACGAACTTCGTGTGGATGGACTCCACGAAATGGCGGATGAACACAACCAGCTTACAGTGTTCAACGTGCAGCACAGCATGACGCTGGAAGTCAGCTTCATTGAAGTCGTAGCTCATACCATTAACATACCAAAGCCCGCTAACGGGAATATTCAAATCGTGGGTGAAGCCAGCGCTGTTCCGGTGGAAGGCAGTGTGATCACGCGCAATTCAAAAGAGATTGTGAGTTACTTTATCATTCCGGACATGAATTATGGAATTAATAGCATCACTCTTCGTGATGACAAGGGTGAAGCCATAGATGTAACTTTTGATTTTTATTATGATGAGGATGCGCAAAAAATTCGGCTTGATATTGAGACCATGTTTAACTATACGTTAAATTTTGAGCTTATAAAATATCGGCCGTCCGGAGACCAGGGGTATGTGATTTTAAACAGCGAAATCGATACGGACGACCATATTAAAGCCGCGGCAAGGCGAGAGTTTGCTTTAGCTGGTTATGATGTTCCTACAAGTAAAATGACCGTGAGCCAGAATAGGGAATTGACTTCGGATAACGGTATCAAGTATAGAATTATAAGGATTTTGATCCCCGATCCGGTATACGAGGTATACGAGGTAGTATTCCGTACCGTTGAACACTATACGGATATATTTTGCGTCTATGACGTCCAAGCCCATGCCGGCAAAGACGCTTTTACAAAACATATTATTTATACAGGAATCAATCCTTTAGCTGCGGATGCTCAAATTGAATCTCCTGCAATGTATACCGGTTGGGTAAGAGCCTATGGTCCATATGCGGCGAGGATTATCGGAACAATAAACAGCGAGGGCTATTCTGTACTGGTGCCGTATAGAAACAATCTGACACACCCTTTAATTTATTCTGTCTATGAGGGACCGTTTTACAGAGCCCAGGTACATTATTCAAACAAAGGCAGTCACTCGAACAAGGAAATAAACTTGCTTCCCTTAACTTTTATCTCAAGCGATGCGCTTTGCTTGAACGTTCAGGCTATATCGGAGTCTGGCCCGCAGGAGACATTTACCTGGAATCTCGACAAACTTCCTCACGTGACTTTGGGCGACAGTACGCAGGAAGTGTTCTTCGGCAACGACAGGGTAATACTTGCGAAGCCGCGTGACGGCATCGGCGATATTGCCAGCATGACCGTTTCCGGGGCCAACAGCCCCGGCTACACATTCAAAAACAATCCGGACGGTACCATCACGATCGACTTCCTGTCCGATTACTACGATAAGGTAACAGTTCCGCTCACTATTGTGAAGCAAAGCGGTGGAACGGCAAAAAGAAATTTAACTATTCATAGGGTGGGCGTAGATATTCAAGCCCACAACGCGGCAGACGGCAACCCATCCTCGACGCGAACGGTGTTTCATGGCACGCAATATGGCAACCTGGTGAATTTTAAGGACGGTAAAAAGTATAAAATTACCGCGTCATATTTCATTCCGGATTTCGGGGACAATCGGCCATATGGTTTGTATGTGACGCGGAAATACGCAAACGGAAAAACTGAAACGCAGATTATCACACACCCGATGTCTAGCCCGCACCCTGCATCGGCAGATCTGTTCGATCCGGTTAAGAAGGTATTTATTTATAATGATGGTTCATCCGGATGGGCCAATGTGGCCGACTATTTGATATATTCGGGGCCGAACGCTGCTTCCGCACCTGTCGAGATTTCAGTCCTGGTGCTCAAAAACGCGCCCGCGGCGGGCGATACATTTGGCGGTGTAAACTTTGGATCTGGAACCGGCGTCAAGTGGACGAAGCCATAAAGGAGGACTGACAACAATGAAAAAGCGTATCACTATATTATTTACCGCCATTTTATTAGCTTTTAGTATATGCCCCGCGTCAGCGCTGGCTGAAAACACTCCTGTCTCAGCGTTTAGCGCTTCTTACATAAGCGGAAAGGTGTCATACGACGGAAGTGCAACAGCAGGTGTCAAGGCGGCTGCGGTTTTGCTTATTGCCCCGGATAACTCCCTCGTCATGATAGATACATGCGAGGTAAAAAACGATGGATCGTTTTCTGGTGTAATGAACGTCAGCCTTACAAGCACGGGGACTTACATTATAAAGGCTTCGGATTATGAAGGCGGTGCTTTTACCGAGGCATCATTTGGTTTGTATTCGATCACCTATCATCTGAATGGCGGAATAAACAACGCCGCCAATCCGTCCGTATATTCCTCTTCGGAGAGCATTACCCTGCTGGCACCTAATCGCAGCGGATACAAATTCACTGGCTGGTATGGTGACAGTTCCTTTAGCACAAAGATAACGGGCTGGAGTGCAGGCGAATCCGGCGATAAGCATCTGTACGCCAAATGGCGGAAGATCTCGTCTCCCGATGAAACGGAAGAGCCTGAGCCGACTGAGTCTGTTGAAATAACGGCTGTCCCCACACCAACAGTAACACCTACACAAACTCCTGGCAGCTCGCCAGAGCCAATAATAGAACTGAACGAAAGCAGCGTAAGTACATTTATTGACCAAGGCATCGTCAGAGCGATAGTGGATGACACTGTTTTACAAGATGCTATCGAGCAAATTTTACTGGGTATTAATAAAGGACAGATAAAACCTGGTGAAGCGGTGATTGAGCTTCCCCAAGTTGAACTGCCATCGGGAACAACGCAAGGCAGTATTGAATTTGGTGTTCAATCGGCTCAAATGTTGGCTGAAAACAATATTGTACTTGGGGCTCAAATAGGCAATGCCTTGATCGATATACCAACAACGGTGTTGGCACAGACAGCAGGAACTGAAGGGGCATCGTCAGTGCGTATCGTAAGCGGACGCGAAGAAAGCCTTGCCGGAA
Organism: Alphaproteobacteria bacterium; assembly: GCA_003250865.1. GTDB lineage: Bacteria > Pseudomonadota > Alphaproteobacteria > Micavibrionales > SZUA-601 > SZUA-601. Next base: position 4,968 of record QKJH01000199.1, read on the forward strand.
CTGAAAACAATTTGTTTATGCTGTCTGGCGGAGAGCAAGGCCAGCTTATTGGTTCGCCGTACAGCTTCGCAATAGAGTTGCTCATGGCGGACGGAAGCGTTCAAACATTAACCACGTTTGATGGAACGGTCAGCATCACGGTCAAGCTGACAGAGCAGGAACTGGCTGTGATTGATAACCCGAACAACTTGAAAATGGTTTACGTCAATCCACAGACGGGTGAAACCGAAGTGCTGGAAAGCGTATTCGACCCTCAAACAGGGATGCTTACATTCCATACATCACACTTTTCCGTGTTTCAGCTGATGGAAACAGGAATTGTTGTTGCCAGCGATAAATCGAGTCTATGGTGGATACTGTGGGTTGGTCTGGGAATTGCTCTAGTAGCCGCAACAGGAGCCATAATATATCTAAAAAATAAGCGCCGCAGCAGTTATAAAGTGTATTAAATGCGGTATTTGTGTCAAGGTATGGTGGCTTTTTCTCAGAACAAAATGTCTTTACCCGTACTAGTGATTCGTATTCCCTTTCAT
>QKJH01000058.1 GCA_003250865.1 Alphaproteobacteria bacterium
ATCCTTGGCCGTCTGGCAAGTGCCATTGCCATGGAACTTCGCGGTAAAACAAAACCGATGTTCACACCGCATATCGATTGCGGTAATAATGTTATCGTTATCAATGCCGACAAAGTTGTTCTGACCGGTAAGAAACTGGATCAAGATAAATTCTTCTGGCACACCGGTTACCCGGGCGGTATCAAAGAACGCACACAAAAAGAACTGATGAATGGCCGCTTCCCTGAGCGCGTTTTGGAACACGCTGTAGAGCGCATGTTGCCGAAAACCAAAATGGGTCGTCAGCAATTCTCCAACTTGCGCGTTTACGCCGGTGCCGAGCATCCGCACGCAGCGCAAAATCCGGTGAAAATCGATTTTGCTTCCCGCAACCCTAAAAATATCAAACGGAGCTAAGAAACATGGCAGAAGGTATGGAAAAACTTGCTGAGCTGAAGAACGCTCCGACAAGCAAAAAAGAAGAAAAAGCAACAAACGAAGTTGAAACAGTTGTTGCCGAACCGAAAATTGACGAGCTGGGTCGTTCATACGGCACCGGTCGTCGTAAGGAATCGATTGCCCGCGTATGGGTTAAACGCGGTAACGGTAAAATCACCGTGAACGGTAAAGAATTCCGTGAATACTTTGCCCGTCCGACATTCCAAATGATTATCAATCAAACATTCTCGATTGCTAATCGTGAGGGCGAGTTCGACGTGATTGCCACCGTTACAGGCGGCGGTTTGTCCGGTCAGGCCGGTGCCGTTCGTCACGGTTTGTCCCGCGCTCTGGTTGCTTTTGAACCGGGACTGCGTTCCCCGCTTAAAGCTGCAGGCTTCCTGACACGTGACTCCCGTACGGTTGAACGTAAAAAACCGGGTTTGCGCAAAGCCCGTCGTTCCCGTCAGTGGAAGAAACGTTAATCAAACAATATTTCCGAATTTATTTGGAAACAAAAAAAAGCTCCGTTTACCGGAGCTTTTTTTACGACTTGAAATGTTATGTTAGCTAGGCCCATTCATTTTTTTGTACGCATTCTTACATATTTCAACAATTTCTTCTCCATGAAGCGTTTTAACCCAGAAAATAGACTCACCGTTTTCACGCAAGTTCTTTACAAGACGAATACGTCTTTCCTCCTTAAAGGACCACATTAAGTCGCCTCTAAGATTTTCTACAAGAATACGGTCTGTAAAAGAGGGGTCTTTAATATAAAAGTCCTGAAAAAGCGTATTATCTTCTGAAGAAGGACCGTCACATTTGTAATTGCCGGGGCATAGCTTACGAATGATACTATTCAATACAGCCTCTTTAACATTATCCGAGACAAGAGGCCTCTCATCCCAAAATAGTTTGTGGAAAAGTTCCTGTGCTTCTTCTACTTCGTATACGTAGCCTCGGCATGCCGCATAGGATAAATATTCAGCAATCGTACGTTCATCCCTTTTCTTTTCAAGAACACCGCCGTTTTGAAGATAAGGCAAAACATCCTCTTCAAAAAACTCACTCGCAACACTACAGCTATCTAAAACAGGAATTGTCCGCATTGCCCGTTCAAACTTATCTTTTTGCTTTTTATCCATTTTTCACACCTTTTGTAAAAATACAAAAAAGAATTAGAACAATTAAACTATTATGTCAACAAAAAAGCCCTGCGGATGCTCTGCAGGGCTTCTTTTTCTCAGCAAGTCAAGAAACAAAAACGCGTACTCTTGTTTTTACTCACACTCTTACACTTACGCACACACTACTTATTACACTACTACTTCTTCACACACCGTTGGCTACACAAACAATAGGCGTTCACGAAAGGAACGCGATAAAGAAGAAACTGGGATTTAGAAGCAAATTGTGACGCAATAATCTGGTCACGCTTAATCATTGAAATTTTGGTACGGTTATAGTGTTTGGCAGGCGGTACAGCGCCGTACATCATATGGCGGAAGTAATCAACAATCTGGTTTTCATACTCGTCCGAAACGGCCATAATGCCCCCACAGAAGTAAAAATAAGCCAAACACAAAGATTCAGAATATCATTAAACCATCCGATTATTAATGATTGGTTTATTTTTGTTGAAATTCAATACCCTATTCGTTAATGTGCGCCGTAATGACAATAAAAAACACAATATGGACAGACAATAACACGCCAAAATCCTCGGTTTTTGACGATATTTACTATAATCCTGACAACGGGTTAGAAGAAAGTTTTCATGTCTTTATTGATGGAAACAACCTAACCGACCGATGGCAAAACTTTTCCGCGCAACGTTTTACAGTAGCCGAGCTGGGATTTGGTACCGGACTGAATTTCATGACAACATGGCAAGCTTTTGAAGCGACACAAACAGATACCAAACTGCACTTCATTTCGGTGGAAAAATACCCGCTGGCCAAAGAGGATATGGCGCGCGCCCTCTCCCCATGGAAAAGCCTGTGGCAGGAACGGCTGGAATGTTTGTTGGACAACTACACGCCTGACGGCATTCTGAACACCGCGTTAAGCGACAAAGTACACCTAACCGTTTATTTCGAAGATATTGAGACCGCTCTGCCCCGTATAAACCAAACCGTGGACGCATGGTATTTGGACGGGTTTGCCCCGGCCAAGAATGCCGCCATGTGGTCCGAGACGGTTTTTTCCCAAATGGCACGCTGTTCGGCCACGGAGACAAGCTTTTCCACCTTTACCGCTGCCGGGTTCGTCAAACGCGGTTTACAGTCAGCCGGTTTTGACGTACAAAAACGTAACGGTTACGGCCGCAAACGCGAAAGCCTTTATGGCATTTTCAAAGGATAATCCATGACACAAAAATACCCCTACCCTTATCCCAATCAATGGTGGAACCCTGACGAATTTGAAAAGAAACGTCCTTACTTGGAAAAACGGATAAAGGTTATAAAGTCAATCCGCAACCATTTCGATAATCAGGGATTTTACGAGGTTGAAACCCCTGCGCTTCAGGTCTCTCCGGGCATGGAGCCGCACCTGATGGCTTTTGAAACGGCGCAATACAGCCCCAACCGTGAGCGGCATGTTAAAGCCTATCTACATACCAGTCCCGAATTTACCATGAAAAAACTGATTGTTGCCGGTGTTGCCAAACAATACCAAATTTGCAAGGTTTTCCGCAATGCCGAGGGTGCCGGCACACACTCACCCGAATTTACCATGATTGAATGGTATCGGGCGCATGACAGCTATGAAACCATTATGGACGATTGCATCAACCTGATGCGTGATGTAGCCAACGCCGTCGGCATCTCCCATTACGAATGGCGTGGCAAACAATCCAACCCGTTCAAAGAGTGGGAAAAGATTTCGGTTGCCGAAGCGTTCCAGCGATACGCCAACATTTGTTTAGAAGACCATCTGGAAAAAGCAGCTTCATTTGCCGAGGCCGCGCGCACCTGTGATTTGGACATTCCGGACGATTACGGCTGGGATGATATTTTCTTCCGCATCTTTGAAAAAATCATCGAACCGCAGCTTGGCCATCCGGTACCAACCATCCTGTACGATTATCCCGTTCACATGGCCGCCCTGTCCCGCGTTAAACAGGACGATCCACGCTGGGCCGAGCGGTTTGAAATCTATATTTGCGGACTGGAACTGGCCAATGCTTTCGGCGAATTGACCGATGCCTCTATCCAACAGAAACGCTTTGAAGAGGATATGGCACTAAAACAATCGCTTTATAACGAGCGCTACCCCATTGATAAGGACTTTATTGCCGCACTGGAAAGCGGCATGCCTGATTCAGGAGGCATTGCTCTTGGCATTGATCGCCTTGTCATGCTAGCCGCCAACGCCGATACAATTGAACAGATATTATGGGCTCCGGTTTCTCTCATGAAACTTTGAGCTTTTCGCCCTTGAGCTAATCTTTTTTTGCCGTTACACTTGACCAATCAAGCCTATTGTTGAAAAGGGAGTAACATTATGGCGATTTCCTATGTCACGGTTCGTATCAACGACCACCCGTCCCTTTATAATCTGATTGATTTTCGTCACAATATTGCAGGGGGACAACCCTATACACACCGTCTGGTGGACTGTGATGCCGAGCAGGCCACACTTTATTACGAAACGGACGATATTGTTGATTTCACCAATAATATTGCGGCCGTATTTGAAGAGAACAAATTCTCTTTCGAAATGGTTGTTCATAAGAAAACACACCCGTTACCGGAAGCCTTCTTGCGTGGAAGAAGCCCCAAGATAGCTTAAATCACCTATTCTTCTTTTCTAATCCAATTAAGCGTTGTCTGAACCAGAAGCTGTTTTTTAATCGGCTTGGTCAGATAGGCATTCATACCGCAAGCATAGCACTTATCCTGATTTTCCTTCATGGCATCAGCCGTCAGCGCAATAATCGGTGCCTCGGCCAGACCCTTTTCCTTCTCATATTGTCGGATGGCCACGGCTGCGTCATAGCCATTCATTTCCGGCATATGACAGTCCATGAATATAAGATTATACGGCTGCTTTACGTGCATATCAAATGCCTGCTGCCCGTTTTCCGCAATATCCACCTGATACCCCATTTCTTTTAAAATGCGGGTTGCAAGCATGATGTTGACCTTCATATCATCGGCAATCAAAACACGTAAAACCGCGTTTGCCGTTTTATCCGCCTCTGTAAGGCGAGCATCCCCAATCGAATATTCATCTTTGGAAGAAAAAACGCGACTGGACATGTAAAAGCTGACATTTCCATGCTCAACCGCATCTTTGGTGTACAGCAGAACATTTTTCAATCGCAACGGATTGGTGGGTTTGGTGAGGTGCGCTTTGAATCCGGCCTCTTTGATTTTTTGTTCGGACACCATCTCGCCCGAGGCGAATGAAGAAAACATCACCATTCCAAGCTTGGAAAACCGTTCGTCTTTTTGGATTTTTTTCGCCAGCTCTGTTCCCGTCATATCCGGCAAATGCTGATCCAAAAGAATAATATCAAACGGCATGCCTTTTTTGTGAAAACTCTCAATCATCGTGAAGGCATGTCCGGCGGTATCGGCCAATTCGTGTTCTATTCCCCATTCGGTCAATTGCCCGGAAACAATAAGGCGGTTAGCCTCTATATCATCCACCACCAGAACATGCAGACTGGTTATATCAATATCAGGGATGTGTTTTACCTTGTGCGGATGGTGTGCGTGTTCAAGTTTAATATCAAATGTAAAGACCGCTCCCTTGCCTTGGGTGCTTTTAACAGTAATCTTGCCACCCATCATTTCAATCAGACTTTTGCAAATGGAAAGCCCCAGCCCGGTTCCGCCAAATACCCGTGTTGTCGTACGGTCAGCCTGGGCAAATTTATCAAAAATAAGCCCCATTTGATCCGGCGCTATACCCACCCCCGTGTCTTCAACGGCAAACTCCAGTCGCACGGCATTCTTCGTATTACGCCGAATGCGTACCTTTAATAAAACATGTCCCTGCTTGGTGAATT
>QKJH01000158.1 GCA_003250865.1 Alphaproteobacteria bacterium
CAACACGAAAGACACCCCATAATAACGCTACGGTGGGTAGGGTCAGTGCCCATGCCAGAATGCGGGGCAGGGCAAAGCCGATTTTTACCCAGATATGGTTGATAACCAGAAATACGCCGTGTAACGCTCCCCAGATGATAAATGCCCATCCTGCGCCATGCCATAGGCCGCATAGGACAAAGGTAATCATGATGTTCAGGATTTGTCGTGCAAAGCTGCACCGGCTGCCGCCCAAGGGAATATAAAGATAGTCCTTTAGGAAGTCCGACAGGGTAATATGCCAACGTCGCCAGAAATCACGAATGGATGTGGCTTTATATGGCGAGTTAAAGTTGATAGGCAGGCGGATGCCAAACAGATAGGCAGTACCAATGGCCATATCGGTATAGCCGGAAAAATCGAAATAGATTTGCAATGTATAGGATGTAATCCCTGTCCATGCCATTTTGGGGCTTACAGCGCTTTCCAGTGTCTGGTCGAATACCGGATTGGCCATGCGGGCGAACTCATCCGCTAGAATTTTCTTTATCAGCCCCGCCAGAAAAAAGGATAAACCCCAGAATACCCGCTGATAACGCTCGTCCGAGGTTAGTTTTTCATGCAATTGCGGGATGATGGCGTGGGCGCGTAGCAACGGGCCGGCAATCAGGTGAGGGAAGAAGGCAACCAGAAAGGCATATTCGCGAAGACTTGCATGCGTGGTTTGTCCGCGTTTCAAATCCATCAGATAGGAGATTTGCTGGAAGGTGAAAAAGCTGATGCCCAACGGCATGGCATAGGGCAGAAATCCAATATTATCTTTATCTAATATAGTAATATTATCAACAATAAAATTAGAATACTTAAAGTAACACAATAAGATAACATTGATGGAAATGGTTAAGGGAATAATCCAATTCCGCTTGCGGTTTTTGTCGTACAGCCCTGCCAATGCGTGGTTAATAATGATGGAAAACAGGAAAACGGGAAGCAGTACCCAATCCGCCAGTGCATAGAACACAAAAGAGGCAATCAACAGGATGCGCAACCGCCATTCACCTTTGTCGGGCATGGCATAATAGGCGGCAAGAACCAACGGCATAAACAGAATGATAAAGGCTTGTGAATTAAACAGCATGAGCATAGACCGAAATTGAATGATGGTTTACCGTTAATAGCAATAAAAAACCGTTTGCACAAGAGGGGAATAACCAGTACAAAACAAATGTATTTTTAAATTATTTTTGGAATACTGCGATGAAACACGAGTTTGAGGCCAAATTTATCAAAATCAACGTCAACGATATGCGCGAAAAGCTTTTATCACAAGGATTCAAGCTGGTACATCCCGAAATTGTCAAACGTGTTTTCGCAGCGCTGGGGGTTGATTTTGATACCGCGCTGTACGGCGGAATAGACGGCGTTTATGCGCATGAAATCGGTTTGACATCTGACATTATGTGCAATTTGCCGATTGTCACGTTTGATAATCCCCCGAAAGCGGGTTAATATACCCGTTTATCATCGATTGTCGTTCTTGCAATTTGGATGCAACCGCGCTATAAAGAACGGCCTATATCACTCAATTAACAACGAAAATTTATAAACGAGTATTCTACAATGACAGTTATTTCACGTTTTGCCCCGTCTCCTACCGGTCACATGCATATCGGTTCGGTTCGTACAGCCTTGATAACATGGCTTTTTGTACGCTCACAGGGGGGGCAGTACATCTTACGGATTGATGATACGGATTTGGAACGCTCGAAAGAGGAATATACCGAATCCATCAAGCGCGATTTGACATGGTTGGGTCTGAACTGGGATAGATACGAACACCAGCGTGGCCGTGAGGCTGTTTATCAGGCTGCATTGGACAAGCTGAAAGCCGATAGCCGTTTGTATCCGTGTTATGAAACGGCGGACGAACTGGGATTGAAACGTAAAAGCCTGTTGTCGCGCGGATTGCCGCCGATTTACGACCGTGCCGCTTTGTCTTTGACCGAAGAACAGATTGCCAAATACGAGGCCGAGGGGCGCAAACCGCACTGGCGTTTTAAACTGAACCATGAACCGATTGAATGGACGGATTTGGTACGTGGCCCGGTTTCTTTCCATGGTAAGGACATGTCCGATCCCGTTTTGGTACGTGAAGACGGTACACCGCTTTATCACATTTGCTCGGTGGTAGATGATATTGAATATGGCGTTAATCATGTTATTCGCGGTGAAGACCATGTGTCGAACACGGCCTTTCACATTCAGATGATTGAGGCTTTGGGCGGAGAAGTTCCAACCTATGCCCATCTTGCATTGTTGGCAGGCGAGGATGGGGGCAAGCTGTCCAAACGTGTCGGTTCGCTGGGCGTTGCCGATTTACGGGTGAATGGCATTGACCCGCGCGCGATTTGTTCGGTGATGGCGCGTTTAGGTTCGTCCGATCCGATTGAGCTGTTCACCGATATGGATGATATTGTCAAACAGTTCGATATTTCTAAATTCTCGCGCTCGGCCACCAAATTCTCGATGGATGAAATCGAACGCTTGAATGTCAAGCTGGTGCATGAAAAATCCTATGACGAGGTAAAAAACCGTCTGGAGGAAATCGGCGTGGCCAATGATGTTGATGAATTTTTCTGGCAGGTGGCTCAGCCGAACCTGACCCGTATCAGCGATATCAAGGAATGGGTACGCGTGGCCAAAGGGCCGGTTGACAGCATCATTGATGACGAGGACAAGGACTTTCTACGTCAGGCGGCCGAGTTGCTGCCCAGCGGTGAATGGAACAATGACACATGGATGAATTGGGCAAATGCCGTCAAAGAGAAAACCGGTCGCAAAGGCAAGGGATTGTTTATGCCGCTGCGTAAGGCTCTGACAGGTATGGAGCACGGGCCCGAGCTGAACCAACTGCTTCAGGTTATCGGTTATGACCGTGCCAAAGAGCGTCTATTGGGGTAAATTATGACGATTAAACTATACAACACCATGACCCGCACCAAGGAAGAGTTTAGACCCATTGATGCGGAACATATCCGCATGTATGCGTGCGGGCCAACGGTCTATAACTATATCCATATCGGCAATGGTCGTATGAATGTCGTGTTTGATGTTCTCAATCGTCTGCTACGTCTGACTTATCCCAAAGTGACCTATGTCAGCAATATCACGGATATTGACGATAAAATCATGAATTCGGCCAAGGAAGAGGGGATTTCGACCAAGGAACTGTCCGAACGCTTTACCGAAGCTTTCTTTGCCGATTTAATGGCACTGGGGTGTGATAAGCCTGATGTAACGCCCAAAGCGACCGACTATATTCCTCAGCAGATAGAGATGATTGAAACGCTGATAGCAAACGGCAACGCCTATGAGGCCGAGGGGCATGTTCTATTTCATGTGCCGTCCTATGCCGATTATGGCCGCCTGTCACGCCGTCCGCGCGATGAACAGATTGCCGGGGCGCGGGTTGAAGTGGCTCCGTATAAAAAAGATGCCGCCGATTTCGTGCTGTGGAAGCCGTCGAGCGATGATCAGCCGGGCTGGGACAGTCCATGGGGACGCGGTCGTCCGGGATGGCATCTGGAATGTTCGGTAATGTCGACCGATATTCTGGGTAAAAATTTTGACATTCACGGCGGTGGTCTGGATTTGACATTCCCCCACCATGAGAACGAGATTGCCCAAAGCTGCTGTGCGCATAAAGGCTCACACTTTGCCAATTACTGGATACATAACGGCTTTCTGCAGGCCAATGGCGAGAAAATGTCCAAATCGCTGGGTAATTTCTTTACGGTGCATGAGCTGCTGGAAAAATACGATGGCGAGGTTATCCGCTATGTTTTGATGTCGGCGCAATACCGTCAGCCGTTGGACTTTACGCTTGACCAGTTGGACGAGGCCAAGAAACAGCTCGACCGCTGGTACGGCGTGCTCGACAAAGTTGGCATAACAGTTGCCAAGCCGGTTTACAATGAAACATTCCTGTCTGCTTTATCCGATGATTTGAATACGCCGGCCGCCTTTGCCGAACTGCACCGCCTGTTCGGTGAAGTGAACAAAACCGAAGGGCAGGCACAGCAACAGGCCGTGGCCGAATTCGTCTCGGCGGCCAATCTGATTGGTTTGCTGACGAAAACACCGTCTGACTGGGTGCGCGGCGGCGGCGATGATACGGATGCTCTGGCTATCGAAGCCCTGATTGCCGAAAGGGCGCAGGCCAAAAAGGACAAGAACTTTGCCCGTGCCGATGAAATCCGTAACGAACTGGCAGCACAAGGCATTGTTCTGGAGGATAGCCCGACCGGCACGACCTGGAAACGGGGGTAGGATAGTCTAGTCTGGCCCAGATTTGACATAGGGGCGTATAAACGTTACCCTTAATGGCATGAATCATTACCAGAAAATTACTGTACTGGGTGCTTCTGCTGCGATTGTTTTTTGCGGTTATGTGCTTTATCTGATGGCTTGATTTTTTTCAATATTATTGTGAAATACGCCATTTTTGTCCGTAGTATTTGATTCTACGGTCACAAACGTGTATCGTTTACAGAGAAATGAAAGGACAGGCGTTATGGCACAGGACTATCTGGCAGTATGTATCCGCGAGACATTGATAAAATCCAAGGGTAATATCAAAGTAGCCCAGAATATGCTGATGGAATTGGCCAAAACGGATGAGCGTCTGCTCTTGGAACTGACCAAGCCGTATCTGGGCGGCATTGTTGCTCATGCGCTTAATCGCGTTGTTAAAAAGGCGGATGCCAAGGCAATGAAGCCCGCTGTGAAACGTCCGCTGCGTCAGCCTGTGTCTGCTCTTGACGGTTTGGTTGCCGATGTAATGAGCGGTCAATCCGTAGTCTCGCCTCCGCCGGTAAAAGCCAAAAGCGGCAAGCAGAAGGCGATTGAACAGGCCTTGAAAGTTCAACGCTCGACCAAGGAAAAACTACAAAAATCAGTGGGTGCAAGCACTCTTGATGGCCTGTTTGCGCAATTGGCCAAAAACTTTGAAGAGGGCCAAGGGGAAGAGACTTCTGCTCCTAACACCATTAAATATTCTTCTGCGCGTAAAAAAGCCTCGCAAAATCATGTTGACGCGTTGCATGCCATTGCAAAACACAAATACCGCACGGGTAAGAAAAAATAACGCAATACCGGGCTTTTTTTGGTTTACATAATAAAAATAGCGTGTTACCATTAGCTATCGAAAATAATAAAGGGTTGTGTTGTGCCTGATTTTACAAAGCTTGCTCACTACAGTCAGAGTGATTCAAAATATGTTGATTTTGAAATGCAACGCCATAATTCATGGGACGGCTCTGACATTGCGCAGGAAATTCTCGGCTATATTCCAAGTGAAGCGCATGGTAGAAATAAAGCCAATATAACGGCTAAGCTTACCCGCAAGGGATTTGAGCTGAGTGAAAGCAATGTTGTCGATTTTTCCAAAG
>QKJH01000117.1 GCA_003250865.1 Alphaproteobacteria bacterium
TGTGAGAAAGTATTTGTACGACCGTAAACATGGTGATACTTTCTCTTAATCTTTAATTGATCCAACGTTTCGTATATTAACGCGTTTTCTGTACCAGAATACATACTAAGTGCAAATCCTTGCAAAACAGCCCCGATAAATACAGCCGGTACGTTACCATTATAAAAGATACTGATTACATATACACATAAAGCAATAATATCGACAAGGATGCCAACAATAAGTGTTTTCTTTCGCCCTATTATATCCGACAAAACTCCTGTAGGAATTTCAAAAAGAGACTGTGAAAAAACAATAGCGGATATAACAGCCATACCGACAGCATAACTTCCCGTTAATTCGTTCGTGAAAAGAATCATTACGGGGAGCATCGGTCTAAATTCCAGAAAGAACTTGTACAAAGGAAACAGTTTGATATTTCTTTTAATTGCAAGTTTTACAAGCATCCTGTTTTCTTATCCTTTTACAACACCGGCATGGGCTCCCATATCCTGCAAAGTCTGGATAAAACCATCCGGATTGACAATATTACCCTGCAGGTGGATTTCACCGCGCAAGTCCTCGAAATTGCCGTCAAGATATTCAAACAGGCAAGCCACTGTCGATGCACCGGTCAGCGCATAAGCATCATCATGATAGACGCGCAAACAGACATGTTTGTCCTTTCCTGATTGATTAAATCCCGAACCGTTTACCTGAATAATGGTGCCGAACGGCGGTTTGGAAAAGCGTTTTAAACTCCAGAAAAAAAGCTTGCCCAACATGTCATGCAGTTTTTTTGCTTTGGGAAAACGTTTTATCAGCTCAAAACAAATCGGCATGACAACAGCATCAGATATACCGTTAAAACCGGAAATATAGAATCCCGTATGTTTCATAGTTGGAAACTCTTTGGGTAGCACTCTCATCTCCGTCAGCATCATCGGCATACAGCGTTGTTTACCGAAAAACGAGCCGAAATCATAAAGCGGCGGCTTTGCCGTCGGCTTGGCTTTGAGCCATTTGCCGTTGTGATAAAAGGACGGATTGAAATGACGCAATTCGGACGCAAATTCGGATGCGCTGACCGGATTAAAGGGCAGGCTTTTCCAATTAACCCGAAAACAGGCTGCCACATCCGCACGCTTGGGTGTGGCAAACATACCTGCCATCATACGCACCAGCGGAGCCGCCATACCGGGGTGAACACCACTGTCTGTAATCACCGTCATGTTTTTTGTTTTAATGTCATCCAGATAACTGTCCAACACTTTGTATTTGTCGGGGCTGGCCATCAGGATGTCACAATAATCGATGCCCACCTCAACCGCGGCAGACAAAACGGTGTCCAACTGTCCGATAACCGGCGCAGCCACCACAACCATATCAACCCCTTCCATGGCAATCAGCAAAGACGATTTGTCCATCACATCGGCGTAACGGGCAACAGCACGTCCCTCACCGAATTTTTTGCACAGGCGCGCCGCTAAATCCCCCGCCCTTTCTACATGGCGACCGGCAATAATCACATTGGCACGTTCATCACCCAAAAGATAGGTCGAGATAAACCGTCCCGCATTACCGTATCCGCCCAGTACCAGAAAAGTTTTCTGCGTTTTAACGGCTTTCTTTTTCGCCGGCTTCTTTTTTGTCGTCTGTTTTGTTGCCATTGTTTCCACTTGCTCGGTTGTTGCCTATTCCACCATGACTGCTTCGGGCAGCGCGGTTTTAAACGGGCGTGACAATAGCCACATAATAACAGCGGCCGAGATAAAATGTCCACTCCCCATTAGAATAAGTCCCAGAGGATAGAGTGCTTCATTATTAATGAAAACAAAAGCACTAATTAGATACCCCATCCCCATTGCAATACGCACATAGATCATAAAGCTTCTCACGGTATGGGTATAAATTTCATCATCCTGAGTAAAATATTTCAGATTTAAAAAGGCGCTTGTATTCCATAGCGGTGTTAAAATCCGTTGTATCATAATCAAGACAATGCATAACGATGCATTCGAATAGTTCAGCCCCCACAATATAGAACAACTGGCAATGCCCAGAACGCTAAAGACAAGAACGCCAAACGCATTCCCATCTTTCTTTTTCAGAATTTTTTGAAGCTGATCACCTATCAGGGCAACGAGCCCTAACAATCCCAACGCAAGTCCGAATTTCGAAAAATCCTGTTCAACATAACGGAACAGGTAAAGCGTCGTAATAACATAGGTAACAACAATGTTCGGCCCATTGTGACAAACGGCAAGCGCAATCATCAATTTAGCCTTAAAAGGAAGGTATATCTGCTCAAATGCCCAGTTGTCCGGTTCATCGCCGCGTTCCTGCTTTATCTGTCTGTCATATTTTTTCCGTCTGGAGACAAGCGAGAGACGCGGATAGCGCTCTAATGTCAGCATCCAGCTTCCCATGGCCATAACCGCACAGGCGTAAAAGACATAGGATTCCCTGATTTCGGCAATATAGCCAAATGCAATTGTTACAACAACATTGATAATCGGCAACATGAACATCAGAAAGCTTAACCGCAGCCCACCGTACCGTCCTGCCTGAATAACGGGAAACATGTGAATGGCAAGAAGACTATAGGCCGTCTTCAACCCCGCCATCGCAATCAGGCCACCAACCACCCACATAATACTGAACATGTTTCCCACTGCCAGATAGGAAACAGCCAAAACGGAAACGGACATAAGGGCATACCAGATTTTCTTTTCACTGATGCGTCGTCTTGCCATCTTTGACACCAGAACCAGTGAGAACGCCGTCATGAACTCCTTAATCCCGATAATATAGGTTGGAATTTCCATCCCCACATCATTGGCTTTAGCAAAAATAAGAAAATAGGTATTGAGCAGACCAACTGCGGGAAAAAGCCCAAGATAGCCGCTTACATAAGGGAAAAGAAAGACCTTTACGCATTCTTTCATCGTTTGAATATAATCCCCCAAAGAAGGCAGTACGCTATTTTTTTTCATGTGTTTTCTTCTTTTACCAGCCCGTCATGACGGGTCGTGCCATTGATTGTTAGAACCTGTTTGCGGTTGGGTGTATCACAGGAATAGGACACGTGAACCCAACCTTTGTTTTTATCGGTTGAAGTGCGATTTTCCATGATTAGCTGGTCAAAATCAAGCCTGTCTCGTATAAAAACGGCAATATCGTATATATCGGTATCAATAATACCGAAATCAACCGCCTGCCCCGTACAATGTTGAGAATTTTGAGCCCCGCCCAGCTTTTCATTGAGCGGCGCACAGCGGTATCCACTGGTAATATCCAACTGGCCGCCAAAATGTTGCTTAACAGGGAAAAGGATATGGTCAATCAAAGCCTGTAGATTGGTTTTTATATTTTTGTCGGGAACAGCGTTATCAATACCACAGGAAAGAGCGGTATCGGAATAACAGAGCTGTGTAATGGTGGGTTTCTTCATAAAGGAAGAGTATAAAGCAATCGGGGAATAAAACCATCCCCGATTACTTTGGATTTAACTATTTTAAACGGCGGTGTAATCGGCAATCGTAACGACACCGGTGCTGTTACCGGTTACCGTATAGATTTTTGTTGCCAAATCACCATCGGTATCCACATTGGCAATTACAATATCGCCGACACGCAACATATCAGATGCTTCGTTAAAATAACCTGCTCCCGAAATATCGGTGTCCGCACTTGTAAAGTGCCAAAGTGTAAACCCGTTGGCATAAGCCAGAACGGAAAGATTTTTTGCTTCAAAAGACATAGGCTTTTCCCCTTAATTCTGACTGCTTACGCTTCGCTACAGATGATTTCGACTACGCCATCCGCATCAACAAGCTTGGCTCCCTGGCTCATCATGTTATTGACAAAATGAGCGGCCTTGTCGCCGTGCCATGTGATGTCCGTTTCCACATCCGCACCGACGGCATGACCGATAGCATTTTTGTGGTACCAGAAGATGGAACGATCCGTGCCCGATACAGGCAAACCGGAATGCGGAATCCACAACGTGCCCAACCAACGTTTAGCCTGAGTGGAAACAAACGGCAATTCGTCGGCTCCGACATAATCGGCGCTGGCGAATTCCTTCATGCCCAGCAATTCCGACCATTGTTTCCAGCCGACAACGGCATAACGTTCGCCATCATCCGGAACATCATTTTCACCCAGCAGTTCGAACGCTTCCTGGATTTTCTCCAAAGTCAAACCGCCCTCGGTTGTCGGGGCAACCGTTGTGGTCTGAGCCAGTTCGGCGATAATCATTTCATCCGTTTTACGACCCAGCGCATAGGCACCGGCATTGGCAATGACGGCGCGTTCATCATGGTTGATTTTGATTTCATCCATTTTGTCGACCCAGTCACCGGCATAATAATCCTGCAAGATGGCTTCGACAGTGGTATGTTCCAGATTCATCACCGGAACATCGCCGTGGCGGGCTTTGGTCGAGGCAATGCCCTTACCGATTTTCTGGAAGACAGTGCTGGAACCTTTGACATCATTTTTAACGCGAACGGTATTCCGCAGTTTGGAGCCCATGCGCTGATAAGCAACATGCACTTCGCTTTCAAACTGTTTTACAAAAGCCTGATCAATGGATACGGCCATTTTATTTCTCCTTTTAAAGATGTGATTGAAAAATAAAAAGCCAGCGGAGTGGTTGTCGTGACAATAAAGACACGGCCGCATCCGGGTGGCATAAAAAAATGCCCCAAGCCGCAATAGCGGTTATTCAGGACATTTACAAAACAAAACCCCGCCGGAAAGCCTGACGGGGTGTATGATTCAGTTATAGGATAATATTCTTATTTTGTCAAGGATAAAATCATGATTTAAAGTGTGACGCTTCTTAATGGCGCAAAATGGGAATCAACTCGTTTACTGTCAATAGCAATCGTTAGCTCATCAAAATAACCATTTTCATCTTTTTGTGCACAAACGTCGCCAACAAATTCATCTTTACCGGCAATTTCAATAAAAGTATCTAAATACTGTTTAATGTTATCTTCTGCTTTTTCGATTTTGTTCTCTCTATAATTTTCTTGCTGTATAACGGACATAAGAGAATAATCATCATCATAAAAATTGATTCCGGCGGTAAGAATATTTACATTCTCATCAGACAAGGCTTGTTTAAGAGACTTAACTTCTAGCTTCTTGCTACGCAGGCTGTCTTTATATTTTTTATGCGTTTCTTCATTGTAGGTAATCCCCAGTTCGGCAGCCAGTTTTGCCATGCGTTCTTTATTGGTTAAACCGAAAAATTTCATTGCCGTTCTCCCTCCTGCAATTTTTCCCGTCCAAAATCATTACCATAACAGTAACAATTGTACAAGAAAAAAGCCCTAGGGCAAAACCGTGGGGCTTTTTAACAATCGATCAGCAATAAAAATTACAAT
>QKJH01000144.1 GCA_003250865.1 Alphaproteobacteria bacterium
AACGACAATGTGCTACATGCCAAAAACCCGAATTTCTGTTCCAGCGGCGATTGTTTCGACTCCATTCTGCTTGATGGACTTGATAAAAAACTTTCCGATAATGGTAAAGACACGGTTTTATTCCTGCACCAGAAAGGCAGCCATGGCCCCGCCTATTACCGCCGTGTTCCGCCTGATTTCAAAAAGTTTCTTCCCGAATGCGAACAGAACGAGCTTCAGGAATGTACGCCCGAAGAAATATACAATGCCTATGACAATAGCATTCTTTATACCGACTATATTATTGACAGCGCTATAAAGTGGCTACAGGATAAGTCCGATTCATATAATGTTGCACTGGTTTACATGTCCGATCACGGCCAGTCATTGGGGGAGAAAGGTCTATATCTGCATGGCATGCCCTATATGTTTGCGCCGGAAGAGCAGACCCATCCGGCCGCATTGATGTGGATTTCCCCGGAATTTTCCACAGCGAATAATATTGATTTGTCCTGTGTTATGGCCAAAAAAGACAACGCATTCAGCCACGATAATCTGTTTCATACCTTGCTGGGCATCAATCATGTTGAAACATCGGTCTATGACCCGGAACTGGATATGCTAAACGGCTGCTACCAAAAATAAAAAAGTCGGGACTTCTCCCGACTTTTCAATGAATAATTCCATTTTGGCTTTAGGCGGCTTCGGCGGCAGGTTTTGTTGCCGCATCAATCAGCTGTTTGATTTCCTTAACTTGCGATGCATATTCCTTGCTATCATAGGCAGCGTAGTTCAGGTTCTTGAACGCTGCCGTTGCACGGTTGAAGAAACGCTTCACATCATCCTTACTGTCAAACTGCAAATCACCCTTGATAATTAAATCCATCAAATCCAACGTCGCTTTCTGACGGTCAAGCGGAGTCGTGGTATCAATATTATCGAACGCATCCTGTTGCAGGTAAATCATGTCGATAAAGAAGCCTTTTTGATATTCGATAAAGTCTTCAATCGTAATCCCCTCTTCACCCGTTACCTGCATCATCTGACCAATGGTGTCGGATTCACGAAGACGGTCATGATAGGCGGCTATACGATCAACCCATCCTTTTTCCATGTTGGCATCGTACCAGTCACGCAGCTGCTCCGGATAGCGCGACCATGAAATCAGCGGATCAACAGCCGGATAGAAACGCTTGTATGCACGAGCCGCTGACAGGCCGAGGAAACATTTCACGGTACGAAGAGTCGATTGTGTTACCGGCTCTTCAAAGTTACCACCGGCCGGCGACACCGTCCCAATCATGGTCAATGTACCGGTCGTTCCGTCATTGGCGTGAACAACGCCCGCGCGTTCATACAGACCGCGAATGGAGGAATCGAGGTAGGCAGGGAACGCTTCCTCACCAGGAATTTCTTCCAAGCGACCCGAAGTTTCACGCAAAGCCTGTGCCCAGCGCGAGGTCGAGTCTGCAATCAACAGAACGTTATAGCCCATCTGGCGGTAATATTCGCCCATGGTAATCCCCGTATAGATAGAAGCTTCACGAGCCGCCACCGGCATGGATGATGTATTACAGATAATAACAGTCCGTTCCATCAGGGTACGCCCCGTGCGCGGGTCAATCATCTCCGGAAATTCGGTAATGGTTTCCACCACCTCACCGGCGCGTTCACCGCACGCCACAACAATCACAATATCAACCGAGGCATAGCGTGACAAAAGCGATTGCAACACCGTCTTACCGGCACCGAACGGCCCCGGCACACAGGCCGTACCTCCCAAAGCCACCGGAAAGAATCCGTCGATTAAACGGGTTGTCGTCACCATCGGCTCGGACGGGTAATCGCGCACCGACAGGCGTTCTTCATACAAATGTTGCGGCACCGGACGGCGCACCGGCCATTCCTGTGTCAAACCGATTTCCTGCGTTTCACCATCGGAAAGTTTCAAAGTGCAGACCATGTCTTTCACCGTGAAATCACCTTTTTTGATGTCTTCAATCGTAGCGGATCCCTTCATGTTAAAGGGAACAAAAATCTTGTGCGTATACTGGCCTTCGGGAACCGAGCCGATAACATCACCGGCATTAACCGTATCGCCTTTTTTCACCGACGGGGTAAAAGCCCATTTCTTGGTGGCATCCAGCCCTTCGACGTCGTTACCGCGCGGCAGGAAAAACCCGTGTTCTTTGGCAATGACTTCCAGCGGGTTTTGTAAACCGTCAAACACCTGACTGAGCAAGCCTGGGCCCAAGGTAATAGAAAGCATCTCACCCGATTTTTCGACACGGTCACCAATGGCAATACCGCGCGTATCCTCAAACACTTGTGCATGGGCTTTGTTGCCTTTGATGCGCAGGATTTCCGCTTTGAGACGTTCGTGCTTGGTTTTTTCCAAGGACGGGCATATATAGACAACCTCGTTCTTCATCAACTGCACACCATCCGAAGCATCCACCTCGAACTCAATCAAATCGTCTGTTACGGCGATAACACGACCGGCTTCGGCCTGTAATTCTTTTTTCAGTGTTTTTTGTTTTTGGCTCATAATGCAAGCTCCGTTTTATCAATCATGGTTGTGACGGCCTGTTCAATCATTTGAACCGCCTTTTGTGTACTGCGTTCCAGACGGTTTTGTATCATCCGGCGGCGCACCACAAATAGCGCAACATTTTCGACCGTAAATTCATAGCGTTCATCCATCGTCACATAATGCGACCACAGCGTATGTTCGTTCCATTCGCTGACACTGGCAAAGCGTCCGTCCGTTATCATCCGGCGCATCGGAATAATGTTTGGGTAAGACAGAGCCAACGAAAAATTCGGGTGCGTCCAGTTGGCACGGATATGGCTCATCAAATCTGCATCATACCCCCAGCGTTCGGGTTCACCTTCTTTAAGTGGCGGCAAGGTTTCCCCTGCACAGGATAACAAGACAGCGGCCTGAACCGTGCGCCAACGCATGTTCTGGCGCACCAGTTCCTTCAGCCCTTCATGGCTTACCGTTTTCATCACTTCATCAAACATCGTCCACAACGCATTATCATCCGATTCCAGAACCTGATAGGACAGAAAATCGGCAACGCGCGTGACATCCGCATAATCCATTTCATCCAACATGGACAAACGGGATTGCAGTTCTGCATCGCTTAGCGGCACGGCTTTATAGGCGGAAAGTGGAAACACCAGATCCGGCAGTGAAGCGACCAGCGCATAGTAACGTTGTGGCGATGGTTGAGAGTAGGATTTCATTATTTAACGGCTCCCTCCAGAACGGCGCGAAAACGCGGATGCAGGTGTGACAGCAGGATTTCGGCTACAGCCTTGTCCGACAAATCAACTTCAACATTCGTGTCCTTGATATACACCTTCACCCCGCCCGAAATTTTGTTCGAGGAGGAGAAAGTCACACCATCGCGCAACATGTCTTTGGTTACGCCCATGGCCAGTTTGGTCAAATCATCCGCCTTGGAACCTTTGCCGTTTTGGCGCAAATCATTGAGCGAGACGACCGTTTCCGGCAGGATAACATCAATCTTTTTGGCGTTATCCACCTTGGCTTTGTCACGGGCACCCGAGGCGATTTCCAGAATGACTTTTTCCAACAGCTTTTTATCACCTAACGTATCGGCCATCAAATCGCCAATCCGTTTGGAAAAGGTCTGTTCGATTTCCTTGCGCAACGCCAGCATGGCATCGCGCGAGGCCATCTTGATTTCATCCGCTCCGGCGGCGGCGAACTTTTCCGCATCCGATTTGGCTGAGCTACGCAGCTTGTCGGCTTCGGCTTTGGCATCGCTGACGATTTTCTTGGCTGTTTTTTCGGCATCGGCAATGATGGAATCGGCTTGTGCCCGCCCCTTTTCAACGCCGTCCTTTTCCAGCTTTTTAATCAGCTCTTTTACACCGGAAGAAACCATTTGTTCGGCTGTTTTGGCCATGGTTTTACCTCTTTCCTGTTAAAATAATTAAATCGTACCCACAACGATAAGCGCGAAAATGAACGCGAATACCGCGAAACCTTCAACAACCGCAGCCGGAATGATGGAGGCGAATACGAAAACTTCGGGTTTGGATTTTGCCACTTTAAAACCGGCGGCAATCACTTGGCCTTGCTTGATGGCGTTGTACATCAGAACCAGACCGACCGTAATGCCGATAATGGCAATGGCGGCCGATGATTCAACGGTACGCTCCAAGCCCATCAGCGTAAACATGACCACAAAGCCGTAAATAATCTGTGAGGCAGGCATAGCCGATACACCGGCAAATTTGGCGTAACCGGATTCCAGTTCCAACATGGCGCCCGCAGCCGCTTTACCGGCAATCGAACAACCGGCAATCGAGCCGATAGCAGCAAAAGCCATCGAGCCATAAATACCCAACCACATAAGTAATACGATAAATTCATTCAACAGATGAATGTCTACAGTTGCTAAATCTTCCACTTTCTTTTCTCCTTCAATTCAAACGGTTTAAATGGATAACCTTCCCCGCTTAATCCCCAGTTCGAAAACTCGATGAAGTTCAAGCGAAGACCATGTACCAGACCTCCGATGATGCCCAGTACAAGATTGAGTATATGGCCGAATACCAGGACAACAACGCCCAGCCCGATGCCAAAGATTGTTTGTGTGTCCATGGCTTGTTCGGCCATGGTGTTAAATGATGTCGCCAGCAACGCACTGGACAGCCCCAGAGCAAACAGACGGATATAGCTCAGGCAATCGCCAAACGCCTTGGTGATATTGGTTAGCCCCAACAATCCCTCCAGCGGACGCAGTAGAATATTCTTAATCCCTTTGAGTGGTCGGTCACTGCTGAACAGAAAGACGGTTCCAAGCCCAACAACCAGCAGCCCCTGTGCCCATTTGACATCCTGACCCAGCGCATAGAGCGAATAACCGCCCGACACCATCAATATCCAGCCGACAAAGGATAGCGCCGACCAGCGTGGCAAAGCCTGCATAAAGCGGATGATGTTGGCCAGAATGATATGCAATGCGCCGATACCGACCGACAGTCTAATCATGGAATCGAAATTCTCGACATCAATAATGTCCAGCTTTTGCAAACCCGGGAGCGGTGCCTCGTACCCAAAATAACTGCCGCACAGAACGCCATAAACCAACCATGAACCGCTAAGCACCATCAGCATACGGCGCATACGGCGCCCCAGTTCCGACGTGCGTAATTTCTTCCATGTTGCAATGCTAATCAGGCTCATAAGTACGCCGTAACCAAAGTCCGACATAATCATGGCAAAGAAAAAAGCAAACGAGAAGAACATCACAGTGGACGGATCCCACATGCGATAAGACGGCATTTGATAGAATTTGACCAGCTCTTCACCGGGAGCACCCAACATGGAATTGGCAAGCAGGGTCGGCGGGTTAT
>QKJH01000131.1 GCA_003250865.1 Alphaproteobacteria bacterium
TGTTTGATGCCGACAAGCGGCCGATTAAAATATTTAACCATGACGAGCTGAAGAAGGCGCCGGTTTCACTCCCCTCTCTGGAAAGCGGAAAGCTCTACCATCTTCAAGGCACCCTCTATTACTGTGAAGACAGCCCCGACTCTCCCTGCCTGATTAAAAGCATCGAGACATCCTTTACTGCCACACCAAACGGCCTTGTTACACTCCCCGTTGATTTGAAATAATCCCAACACCATACCATTGTACTTTTCATACACACTGCAACGTATGTAGATTGACAGATGTCAACATTATCGCTTACATAAATATGCGTTTTAATATTTTACCCCTATGAAAGAAAAGTACATTATCATGAAAAAACATTTTCTCTATACTCTTCCGGCTGTCGCCCTTACTTCCGTTTTTCTAGCCTCCGGCTGTGCCAGTATTGTTAGTGATTCTAGCTACCCAGTAGCTATTCAATCTAGTCAAGCCAATGTAAATTTTACAGTTAAAGATGAAAACAACAGAGTTATTCACTCTGGACAAACACCAGTAACCCTGTCTTTAAATGCCGGTGACAGCTATTTTAGCAAAGCAAATTATACTATCGAATATAAATACAAAGGGCAACTTCGCACCTTTGCACTTACCCCCTCTCTCGATGGCTGGTATATCGGCAACATTTTGATAGGCGGCCCCATCGGACTATTAATCATTGATCCCCTAACTGGTGCTATGTATAAACTGCCTGAAACCGTTGATTTGGATATGTCACCCGAAGGCAATCAGTCTTTAGTGGTTAAATCCAAAGAAGAGCTCCCGAAAGAAGAACAAGACAAACTGGTTCGTTTGGATTAATTCCTTCCATCATACACACGAAAAAGCCGCCCTTATAGGCGGCTTTTTTCATTATAGAATTTTCTTAGGCTTACGTATCCAGGAAGCTACGCAGTTTGCGCGAACGGCTGGGGTGTTTCAGCTTGCGCAACGCTTTGGCTTCAATCTGGCGAATACGTTCACGTGTTACGTTAAATTGTTGCCCAACCTCTTCCAGCGTGTGATCGGTGTTCATACCGATACCAAAACGCATCCGAAGTACGCGTTCTTCACGCGGTGTCAGGGATGACAATACGCGGTTCGTGGTTTCACGCAAATTGTTATTGATAGCTGAATCCACCGGTGCCAAAACGTTTTTGTCTTCGATGAAATCGCCAAGCTGTGAATCTTCTTCGTCACCCACAGGCGTTTCCAGCGAAACCGGTTCCTTGGCAATTTTCAGAACTTTACGCACTTTTTCCAGCGGCATGTGCAAACGTTCCGCCAATTCCTCGGGCGTTGGTTCGCGGCCGATTTCATGCATCATCTGACGCGAAGTACGCACCAGCTTGTTAATCGTTTCAATCATATGTACCGGAATACGAATGGTACGCGCCTGATCCGCAATCGAGCGTGTGATAGCCTGACGTATCCACCATGTCGCATAGGTCGAGAATTTGTAACCACGGCGGTATTCGAATTTATCAACGGCTTTCATCAGACCAATATTGCCTTCTTGAATCAAGTCAAGAAACTGCAAACCGCGGTTGGTATATTTCTTGGCAATCGAAATAACCAGGCGCAAGTTGGCCTCAACCATTTCCTTCTTGGCACGTGCCGATTCTTTTTCGCCTTTTTTCACGGCTTCAACGATGCGACGAAATTCCTTAATCTGCAAACCCGATTCATTGGATATTTCGGTAATTTCTTCGCGGATATGGTCGACCTGAGCCGTTTTACCGGCAAATTCCTTCCATCCTTTGGCAGGAAGTTTTGAAACACGTTTTAACCAGTCAGGATTAAGTTCATGCCCGTAATACTCGCCCAAAAACTCATCACGCTTGACACCTGCATCGACAGCCAGACGCATCAGACGACCTTCGAAGGTAATCAGTTTACGGTGGGTTTCATACAATGAGTTGGTCAATTGTTGAATCCGTGCGCCGTTAAGCTGTACATTATTCATCAGCTCGACAAGCTGGTCACGGTATTTGATGTATTTTTTATTGATAGCCTCAGGAACGTCTTTCCCCTTTCCAAGAGCGGCCAGACGTTGTTCCTGTACTTCGTGCATTTTCATGTAAATCTTGCCGATTTGCGAGAAAATATCCAGAACCTGCGGCGTCAGTTCAGCTTCCATGACCGACATGGAAACGGCGCCTTCATCCTCATCATCCTCGTCTTCCGAGCCTTCTTCGCCTTCTTCACCGGCCATACGTTCGGCCTCGACAAAATCATCAGAAACTTTTTTCTTTTTCTTCTCTTCTTCTTTTTTCTTTTTCTTTTCTTCTTTGAGTTTTTCGGCTTTCAGCGCTTCTTCGGCCAACGAGACTTCTTCTTCATTTTCGTCATCGCCACCATTTTCATCCTGGGCACCGTACGTAGCATCCAAATCAATAATATCACGAAGAAGCAGATGTCCTTCTTCCAATGCATCGTGCCATGCGATAATGGCCTGAATGGCCATCGGGCTTTCACAGATACCGCCAATCATCGTGTTGCGGCCAGCCTCAATGCGCTTGGCAATAGCAATTTCCCCTTCACGGGAAAGCAGTTCGACAGTACCCATTTCGCGTAAGTACATGCGCACAGGATCATCCGTGCGACCTGTTTCATCATCGACATTACCGGCTTTTTGCTCGTCATCATTACGACCGGAGGGTTGATTGCCATCCTCGTCCAGCTCGTCCGCTTCGATAACATTAACACCGATATCGGAGAGCATCGACATGATGTCTTCGATTTGCTCGGAAGAAAACTGATCCTCGGGCAGCGTGTTGTTTAATTCGTCATAGGTAATGTATCCGCGCTTTTTGCCCTCGGCTATCATCTTTTTGACTTTGCCGGTCAACTTTTCCGTCATGGCGGAATCGGCATTCATCTCATCGAATTCTTCGCGGTTTTCCTTGTCACTCATCCTGTATAAACGCCTTCCTTACAAACAAAGACACATCCCTTTTGACCTGCTGTCAAAAGAGAAGCTCTTTTACGCCCGAATTTTTCACGATTTTATAGTGTGATTTACCACCTGATGTCAAGGAACATAACCTGCTTGCACTAAAATTCATTCACTACTGCCACGTTAAACATCAAAAAGTTACAGGACGGCCTTTTTCTTGCGTGCCATACGGTTTAAAAGTTCCTCAATCCCAATCCCTGCTTGCTCGTCATCAGCCTCTTCTCGGGCAAAAGCGGCATGAGCCAGCACAGATTCGTCGTCCAGTTCAAGCAATGTAGTATCAAAACCCTGTTCTGACAAGTGTTGTTTAACATTTTGTGTCGTCAAAGGGCTAATCACATCGCTTTCAACCAACAAAATCTGACGGATAGAATCAAGCGCCTCAAAGGGTATAACAAGGCTTCCTAATTTTTCACTAAAATCTGCAATAAATTCCGGATGGTTAATCAAAGCCGCCATCAGGATTTTTGCCTGCAACGCCTGCGCATTGCCCGCCAGACGCGGTACCGGCGCGCTGACTTGCGTGCTGTCTGCATTTTTATTTTTGTTATAACCGCTTGCCCCGCCTTTTTGACGGAAAAGCTGAAAAATACGATCTTTAAACAGGCGTCGATAATGGTTTTGCACCGTACGGTCGGCAATCTCGTCCGCCACCGCCATCAGCCGAGCTTCCAGTCCGGCGCGCAATTCCGGCGTATCAAGTGATGTTTGAGATACCTCTTTTTCCCAAATAACATCGACAAGTGCCTGTGCATTCTCCAGATACGGACGGAAAGCATCCCTACCCTTTGTACGCACCAGAGAGTCCGGATCCTCCCCTTCGGGCATAAAAACAAAAGACAGGCTTTTACCCGGTTTCAAATATTTCATAGCGCGGTCAATCACACGGTAAGCCGCCATGCGGCCTGCCTTATCCCCGTCAAAACACAGGAAAGGCTGTTGTCCTTCATTCGGACATAAACGCCAAAGTTCAACAATTTGTTCTTCGGTCACGGCTGTCCCCAGTGGTGCCACCGCCCCTGCATAGCCGGCCAGCACCAGTGCAATCACATCCGTATAGCCTTCGCACAGGATAATCGGCTCGCCGGCTGCCCCCACCTGACGTGCACGCGAAAGCCCGTACAGGTTACGCCCTTTGTGAAACAGCGGATGGTCGGGCGAGTTCATATATTTTGCCGGTTCCTTACCGCGAATTTCTATCGGGTCGAACGCTTCGGCCAAATGACGGCCGCCAAAGGCAATCACACGCCCGCGCCTGTCCATCACAGGAAACATCAACCGCCCGCGAAAGAATGCATAGGGAGGTTTGTCGGCCTGAGTACCTTTTTTCAATAAACCGAGTGTTACCAAATCATTGAGTGCAAATCCTCGCGACACCATGGCATCCCGAAACGCATCCCAGCTGTTGGGCGCATAACCGATACGAAAACGCGACACCGCCTCATCCGACAGGGAGCGCGAACGCAAATAGTCGCGTGCCACGCGGCCATCGCCCGTATCCACCTGTGCCTCGAACCATTTACAGGCGGCCTCAAGAATATCGTAATAGACTTTCTGGCGGTCATATTCTTTTTTCTGTTCAGGCGTAGCCTGTGGTACTGTCATCCCCGCGGCAGCGGCCAAATCCTCGACCGCTTCGATAAAGGACATGTTGTCGTGCTGCATACGGAAAGACACCGCATCACCATGTGCCCCACAGCCGAAACAATGGTAAAAGCCCTTTTCATTATTGATGGTAAAGGACGGTGTTTTTTCCTTGTGAAACGGACAACAGGCCTTGTACTCCCGCCCTGCGCGCACGACTTTAACCCGCGAACCGATAATATCGGACAACGTCAAACGGTCACGCAACTCTTGTAAAAAACGGGGAGCTATCTCACCGGCCATTAAGTATCAATCCTTTAACCCAAAGCTTCCTTGACCAATCCGCCGGCTTTACCAAAGTCCATGCGGCCTGTATACTTACCTTTCAAAGCACCCATGACTTTTCCCATATCCTTGATGGACTGGGCATCTACCGTAACAATTGCCTCTTTTACTGCGGCGCGTATCTGCGCATCATCCAACTGCTGCGGCAGGAAGGTTTCGATAACAGCAATCTCTTGCATTTCACGCTGTGCCAACTCCGGACGGTTCCCTTCAGTATACATTTTTACAGATTCACGGCGCTGTTTAATCATGTATTGCAAAAGTGCCATAATATCTTCATCTGAAATGCCATCGGCGTTACCGTTGCCGCGCGCGGCAATATCCCGTTCTTTCAACGCGGCCAGTATAAGCCGAACAGTTGCCAGCCGAATGGTGTCTTTTTCTTTCAAAGCCGTTTTCATGGCCAAATTCAATTCGTCACGCATGGTGTTATCATACCCAGTTATGTTATTGTGTAAAAC
>QKJH01000056.1 GCA_003250865.1 Alphaproteobacteria bacterium
ACACGCGTTCCAGAACATGTATAACAAACTCCATCGGTGTAAAATCATCATTAAGCAGCAACACCCGATACATCGAAGGTTTTCGGGTTTTCGTGCGGGTTTTTAAGGCCAAACCCGATTCGAGAGCGTCATCATGATGTTTCGTATTGTCCGAGATATTCGTCATATCCATCCCATATCATTGAAAGAGCAGGCTATTTAATCTAAACTAGAATCACTAAACACCCTGCCTGACGGGGTATAGTGTTAACCGGATGGCCTAAAAATTTCGTTAAGCCTCGGCTTAAAATTTACCATGATTTAACATATCATATATCCCAGTCGAAAAAAAGGCAAAAATATTTTAAAAAACTACTTATTAAGCACTATCAAGGGTTAGCCCCCTCTTTTAAGAATGAGAATGAACAATGCACATTATTATACAGCCCATTACCCCTGATGACATTAACGAATTGGCCGCTGTTTTTGCCGATGCCTACCGCCCCGAGAACACCGGTGAACACTGGACAATTGATACGGCACGGCAGGTTGTCGATTATTGGTTCAACCGCGCACCGGATGACATGAAAATTCTGGCCCGTGATGAAAACGGGCATATCGTTGGTGCATTTATGGCCGACATCAAGCCGTGGTGGAACGGCCCACGCATGATTGACGGCGAGTTTTTTGTCCAGACCGAGTATCAGAAATACGGTGTCGGTACAGCATTGATGCGTGAACTGGTAACACGCGCCATCGAAAATCACGGTACCGAGGAATTTGAAACCATCACATTCAACCCCGCATCCTCCCATCCGTTGAAATGGTATAAAAAGCTGGGCTTTGACAATAATCCCGTCTTAACCGTTATCAATGGCAAGACGAGAGAGATATTAGAGAGGCTTTAAAAATCGTACATACATACTCTTACCCGAAATCGTATGTCAAAATCTGTTTCAGGTCGTGTTCGACCTCTTCGTCCGTCAGCCAACGGGAGGGAAAAGCGATATCCTCCCGTTTCAAATTCTGAGGTAGCGGCTTAAGTTCAACATCCTGATTGGCCGTTATTCCCATCTTTTGTTCCAGAAGCCTGTCCAGAATTTTTCCCATCAATATAGTCTCCTATTACCTTATCCTCTTTAAGTATAAAGTCCTTTTAGATTTTTTCCCAGCCCATAAATTTCAGAAACAAAAAACGCCCCCGTAAAGGGAGCGTTCTTTGAATTTATCTGTAAACGAAATTACGAAGCTTGTTCTTGGGCTTCTTCTTTCGGTTCGTCGATGATTTCTTCGCCGGTTTCCTGATTGACGACTTTCATCGACAATTTCACTTTACCGCGATCATCAAAGCCAACGCATTTCACTTTGACTTCCTGACCTTCGGAAAGAACGTCGGAAACATTGTTGATGCGGCGGTTTTCGATTTGCGAAATATGCACCAGACCGTCACGGTTGCCCATGAAGTTTACGAAGGCACCGAAATCAACGATTTTTACAACTTTACCATTGTAAATCACGCCCACTTCGGGTTCGGCGGCAATGCCCATAATCCAGTCAACGGCTTTCTTGGCAGCGTCGGCATCAACAGCAGCAACACGAACGGTACCATCATCTTCTAAATCAATCTTGGCACCGGTGGTTTCGGTAATTTCGCGGATAACTTTACCGCCTGTACCGATAACTTCACGGATTTTTTCCGGATTGATTTTGAAAGCCGTGATACGCGGAGCGTTTTCATTGACTTCACCACGTGAGGATTCAATCGCCTTACCCATTTCACCAAGGATATGGATACGGCCTTCCTGTGCCTGAGCCAGAGCCTGTTTCATGATGCTTTCGGTAATCGAGGTAATTTTGATGTCCATTTGCAAAGCGGTAATACCGTCTTTGGTACCGGCCACTTTGAAATCCATATCACCCAGATGATCTTCGTCACCAAGGATGTCGGTCAGAACCGCAACGCGGTCTCCCTCTTCCTTAATCAGACCCATGGCAATACCGGCAACCGGTTTAGCCATCGGCACGCCGGCATCCATCAGAGCCAACGAGGTACCGCAAACGGTAGCCATCGAAGACGAACCGTTGGATTCGGTGATTTCCGAAACAACGCGCATCGTATACGGGAAAGCTTCTTTCGAAGGCAAAAGCGGACGAATGGCACGCCATGCTAACTTGCCATGACCGATTTCACGACGACCCGGAGCGCCAACACGACCCGTTTCACCAACCGAATACGGAGGGAAGTTGTAATGAAGCATAAACGGCTCGCGGTATTCACCTTCCAGCGCGTCAATGATTTGTTCGTCCTGTCCGGTACCCAAAGTAGCCACAACAAAAGCCTGTGTCTCACCACGGGTGAACAGTGCAGAACCGTGTGCACGCGGCAAAGCGGACACTTCGGCAATAATCGGGCGAACCGTTTTGGTATCGCGGCCATCAATACGTTTGCCGGTATCCAGAATGTCGTTACGCACGATGTCGGCTTCCAGCTTTTTCAGCGTACCGGCAACAGCGATTGACGGAAAACCGTTCGGGTTTTCTTCGGATACAACCAGCTGCGCTTTGGCGGCTTCTTTAATTTCGTTAATGGCGTTGGTACGATCCTGTTTAACCGTCAGCTTGTAAGCTTCGATTAAGCCGTTACGCGCCAAATCGGCTGCTTTGGATTTGAGTTCCTTGGCATCATAGCCCAGTTCCGGCATATCCCAAGGATCCTTGGCACACAGCTCGGCCAATTCGATAATGGCATCGATAACACCTTGGAAACCCTGCCAGCCGAACATCACAGCACCGAGCATAATCTCTTCAGACAGCTCTTCAGCCATGGATTCAACCATCAGAACCCCCTCTTTCGTACCGGCAACAACCAAATCCAGTTTGGATTGTGCTTTTTGTTCCGGTGTCGGGTTAAGGACATATTCGCCATTCACATAGCCAACGCGCGAAGCCCCGATAGGCCCCATGAAAGGCATGCCCGAAATCGTCAAGGCAGCCGAAGCAGCGTTAATGGACAGAATGTCGGCATCGTTCACCAAATCATGGCTTAAAACGGTGGCCAGTACTTGCGTCTCGTTCTTGAACCAGTCCGGGAAAAGCGGACGGATAGGTCTGTCAATCAAACGGGACGTGAGTGTTTCGTGTTCGGAAGGTTTTCCTTCGCGTTTGAAAAAGCCACCCGGAATTTTACCGGCCGCAAAGGCTTTTTCCTGATAATGAACCGTCAATGGGAAGAAATCCACGTCCGGGTTCATTTTCTTTTGACCAACAGCGGTCACAAGAACGGTTGTTCCTCCGAATGAGGCAACAATAGCACCATCAGCCTGACGGGCTACTTTTCCGGTTTCAAAAGTCAGTTCACGACCGGCAAGGTCGATTTTTTTCGTGTAAATATTAAACATTATTCATCTTTCAGTTTTGTATTAACCGTCCCTTTTATTTCCCTTGAAACAAAAGAGCCTCCTTTTTGGATGAGAAGGAGGCAAACTCGGGATTAAGCAGCTTAGTAACGAAGACCAAGCGATTTAATCAGTTCTTCGTAACGGGCGTTGTCTTTCTTTTTCAAGTAATCCAACAGACCGCGACGTTGACCAACCAACATCAAAAGACCGCGGCGGGAGTGTTTGTCCTTGGCGTGTACTTTCAAATGTTCGGTCAGGTTGCTGATACGTTCGGACAGAATGGCAACTTGCACTTCTGTGGAACCGCTATCGTTTGCAGATTTGCCGTATTCGGCGATAAGCGCTTGTTTGCGCTGAGCAGTAATCGACATCGTTTTCTCCTTTTATAACAAAAGATTATTAATCACGCGAAGAGTTACGGTTGCATTCAGCCAAAGCCAAGATGTCGTCCAGCACGGTTAATGCAAACGCACCGTTTGTATCGCATGCGCGGGATAATGCCTTATTTCTAAAGAAAAATCCAGAAAATAATTTATTTTTTTATTTTTGCCGCCAGTTCAAACCCTTGAGCTATACGATCGGCAAGATTGGTACCGCCGAAACCGTTGCCACCAATAAACAGACCCGAGTGAACTTTTTCAATGGATTGAACAACCTCATCACAAATACCGTGACTTTGCGTATATTGTGGAATGGCTTTTTTGTGGCGGATAATATTGACCATATCCGGTTTGAAACTTCTTACCCCCATCAAGGGCGGAAAATGGGTTTCTACCAAAGCCATGATCTGTTCATCGGATAAATCGAATAATTCCGGATTACGCATCCCCCCCAGATAAACCGAAAACAGTGCCCCACCATGCGGTGCCCGGCTTTTGAACAGAGCCGATTGGAACAATATGGACAACAGCGGCACATTCTCGGCCTCAGGCACCAAAGCGCCAAACCCTTCGAGTTTCATTCCGCGCCAATGTTTAAAGCCCAACGTTACCTGAACAATCGGGGCGTAAGGCATGGTCAGAAAGGCTTCACGATCACTTCTGGAGAGAAACGGCAGCAAGGCCGGTACTGCGTGCGAACCGATGGTCATGACCAGACGATTGCACTTAACCAGAAAAGCATCGCCATTGCGTTGTCCCATGATTTCATACCCCCCTTCGATGGGGTTAACATGCAGCGGATCGCAATTACAAAAGATATTCCCTTCGCCGATATGCTCAGCCAAGGCCAACGGCAAACGCCCCACCCCGCCTTTGACCGAGAAAAAGCGCAAAAGAGAGTTCTCGGGATTAACCTCGTCACGACCGAAAAGCTGACGAACATAAGAGCGTAGAATTGATTTTCCCTGTTGTTCCAATGCGTAGAGTTTCGGAAACATAAAGCGGGTACATATCTGGTTGGGGTCACCGGCATACATATACCCCATCAAAGGATTTACAATGTAATCCAAAACCCCTTTACCAAAACGACGCTCGACAAAAGAGGCAAAGCTCTCATAAGAGTTATGCCCCGGTGTCTGTTTCAACTCACCAAGCAACGCCAGCTTATCTTTTATGCCGAGTAATGTCGTCGAGATAATACCCCACAAGCTAAAACCGAGATAGCGCCACCGGCCATTTTTTAGAACCAAGCATTTCCGACTATGGGGCAAAGCATTTTCTATCGGACATTCCATCCCTAGTTCGGCAAATAATTCCATGGTTTCCTGATTGGTAATAAAACCGGTGCTGGGTCCCAAATCGTATGTAAAGCCATCTTCCTGCGCCGTGCGGATAACACCGCCGATGCTCTCATCGCGTTCAAGAACAATGACATTCTCTCCGGTTTTACGCAGCAGATAGGCCGTAACCAAACCGGTCAATCCCCCGCCAACCACGACAGTATCAACCAGGAAATGATGTGGTGTATGCTGATTTTTCATGGAATAATTACCCAACAATAACAGGCTATATCTATTATGATGCCAATTCTTCCATAAATTTTTATT